>NZ_JAAGPH010000210.1:0-9610 GCF_017104705.1 Burkholderia sp. Se-20373
CTGCTTCGTACGTCGAATCCTTGATGCACAAGCCGGCCTCGGCCGTGATCAGCGCTGCAATCTCTGCGGTGCGCGAACGCACGATATCGGCCGCACGGCGCAGGATCGCCGCGCGATCGTGGCGCGTGAGCGTCGGCCGGTAGGCACGTGCGGCCGCAAACGCGCGCCGCACGTCGTCCAGCGTCGCCTTCGGCACGGTGCCGACCAGCGCGCCGTCGTACGGGTTGCGCACGTCGAGGACCGCGTCGCGCCACACGCGCTGCCCGTCGATGCGCAGCGCTTCGTGCCGCACGCCGGATGCGGGAATCGGCTTCAGGACCGTGCTCATGTCGTCTCCGTCTTGGTGCAGCGCGATCGTGGTCACGCTGTCGGTTAGCGCACCACCACCAGCCCTTCGTATTCGAGGCAGCGGCACAGCGTCGCCCAGGCCGGCGTATCGGGCCATTCACGCGCGCGGGCATCGATGCGGATCGGCCGCCCGAATTCGCGCGACGCGCACGCCAGCAGCGTGTGCGCGATGCCGCTGCGCCGATACGCGGGTTCAACGTACAGCCGCGTGAGCGACGGCGATCGCACTGCACCGCCGCTGCCGTCATCGATACCGAGTTCGCCGATCGCCTCGTCGTCGCGATACGCGACCGCCGTCGCACGTGCATCGTCGAACACGATGCGGATCACGCGCTCGCAGCGATCCCTGAACACGATGACGTGCATGGCGCGCCTCTCCTTGACATCACGCTACGAGCGAACGCGATGCGCGCACGCCTCCCTGCGCCCGCGAACCGGGGACTAATCCGGATCGTCCAGCGGCGACGGTTTGAGTATCGTCTTGCCACGTCGGCGTGCAGTAGTGCCAGACGGCACCTTTCATTGAGTCCACATCCGCGGCGGGACGCGCGTATTCTCGCGACACCGCGCCCCTCGCGGGCCGCTCGCGCACCACGCGCACCGCCTCGCGTTTCCCGTACCGATCACAGGAGGAAGCATGCCGAGTCGTACCCCGACCGCCCTATGGGCCCAGCAGTTCCGGCGGTCATCGGCGTCGAGCCTGCAGGACCAGATCCGGCGGATGCTCGTGGCCGCGATCCTCGACGGCCAGCTCGCGCCCGATGCCGCGCTGCCGTCGAGCCGTGAGCTCGCCGACCAACTCGGCGTCGCACGCAACACCGTCGTGCTCGCGTACCAGATGCTCGTCGAAGAGGGCTACCTGATCTCGCGCGAACGCAGCGGGCACTTCGTGAACCCGAAGATGCTCGAGGGCGTGCCCGGCTTCGCGGCCGCCAAGCCCGCCGCGCAGCCGGGCGGCAGCGAAGAAACACCCGGCCGCCCCGCATGGGACAAGCGCATCGCGCATCCGCCGTCGAGGCAGCGCAACATCGTGAAGCCCGCGAACTGGCAGCATTACGAATATCCGTTCATCTACGGGCAGTTCGACCAGTCGCTGTTTCCGACCAACGACTGGCGCGAATGCTGCCTGAAGGCGCTGTCGGTGATGGAGATCCGCAACTGGGCGCCCGACCTGATCGAACGCGACGACGAATCGCTGATCCAGCAGATCCGCACGCGCGTGCTGCCGCGGCGCGGCGTGTTCGCGATGCCGGACGAGATCGTCGTCACCAACGGCTGCCAGCAGGCGCTGTACCTGATCGCGGACCTGCTGTGCGGCAAGCACACGACGGTCGGCTTCGAGAACCCCGGCTATCCGGACGCGCGCAACATCTTCGAGAACCGCAACGCACGGCTGCTGCCGCTGCCCGTCGACGGTCACGGGATCGCCCCCGACACGCTCGGCGCGACGCTCTCGCGCTGCGACTACGTGTACGTGACGCCGAGCCACCAGTGCCCGACCACCGCGACGATGCCGGTCGAGCGGCGCCGCGCGCTGCTCGATTGCGCGCAGCAGCACGATTTCGTGATCATCGAGGACGACTACGAGAGCGAGAACACATTCTCCGGCACGCCGCATCCGGCGCTGAAGAGCCTCGACACGGCCGACCGCGTGATCTACGTCGGCAGCCTGTCGAAGACATTCGCGCCGGGGCTACGGCTCGGCTACGTGGTCGGGCCGCGCGAGCTGATCCGCGAGCTGCGCGCGCTGCGGCGGCTGATGGTGCGCCACCCGGTCGCGTATATCCAGCGCGCGTTCGCGACCTTTCTCGCGCTCGGTCATCACGACGCATTGCTGCGCCGGCTCGCGCATGCGTACAGCGAGCGCTCGCAGGCACTGATGGCCGCGCTCGATGCGCATCTGCCGGAAGCGCGCTACGTGCCGGTGACGGGCGGCGCGTCGTGCTGGGTCGAGGGCCCGCCGTGGCTCGATGCGACGCACCTCGCCGTCGATGCGCAGGAAGCCGGCATCCTGATCGAGCCGGGCAGCGTGTTCTTCATGAACGATGAAGGCGACGCGCGACGCTGCTTCCGGATGGGGTTTTCCGCGATCCCGCTCGAACGGATCGAGCCGGGTGTGCGGGCGCTCGCGCAATGCGTGCGTACGCAACGTCCGGGAGTCTGACCGGCGGCGAACAGGCGTCGTGCGCCAGCGCGGCGCACTCACCTCGAAGCACGCATGTTTTGCGCGTTGCAGTTGAAAAACCCGTTTCAACGACCGGCCGTGAGTCATCCTGCAGCCTGACTCACGACCACATGCTTGCTGACCGCCTCGTCCGGTATCGATGAACCGCAGACGTAAACGCATGACGCATGCGGTTCGACCGGCAAGCAATGTTCCGTTTCCTCATCGGACACCGCGTGCGTCGCTCACTCCCGCACGCCGCTACCGCGCGACTTCAACACACCATCGCCAAGATCGTCTCGTTTCGATTCGTTTAGTAAATCCAATAAAAACATTACAACTCTCCAAATCCGATTGACAACGGATTCGTCCAAATCCTAGTGTTACGACGCTGAAAGACGGCAACCAGCGACGACGAAGCAACGGTTCGATCGACTGGATTGCCGAAGAAAAAAGTGCGTGGACAACCGGAGGGGCGATCATGATTCGATTCACGACGCTCGCGGCAATCCTGGCCGCGGCGTGCGCATTGAGCGGGTGTGGAGGCGGTGACGGCAGCGACGGAACCACGGCGTCGGTGTTGGCCGCACGCCCGTCGGACGCCGCGGCCGATACGACCCATCTCGATGACAACCGCAACCTGTCGTTGACGCAGTACGTCGATCCGCTGATCGGCACGCTCGCGAGCAACTCGCCGAACCCGGTGCCGGCGGGACAGGCCGGCAGCGTCGAACCGGCCGCCGGCCTGCCGTCGGGCATGGTGCAGTGGGCGCCCGACACCAACACCACACCGGCACCGAGCAACAGCCAGGAGCCGAACTCGCCCGCCGGCTACTACTACGACATCCACTCGATCCAGGGCTTCAGCCTGACGCACATGCCGGGCGCCGGCTGCAGCGGCAACAACGGCGAATTTCCGGTCATGCCGACCACCGACCCGACGCAGCTCGCGCCAACCTTCAGTCATGCGAATGAAACGGCCAGGCCCGGCTACTATTCCGTGCTGCTCGACTCGCAGATCAAGGTGGAGCTGACCGCTACGCTGCGCACCGGCTTCGGCCAATTCGCGTACCCGGCCGGCAAACCCGCGCTGCTGGTACTCGACGCGACCCGCACCAACACCAAAACCTCGACCACCGGCGCCATCACACAGGTTTCCGACAGCGCCATCTCCGGCAGCACGATCGGCGGCGGCTTCTGCGGCAACTCGGTGCCGGTGCCCGTCTACTTCTACGCCGCCTTCGACCAGGCCTTCACGTCGGCATCGATTTCGCACGGCGTAGCCCAACTGGGTTTCCGCTCCGGCCAGACGGTCAGGATGAAGATCGGGCTCTCCTACGTCAGCGTCGCCAACGCGAAAGCCAACCTCGACGCGGAAAATCGCGGCTGGGACTTCGCGGGTGTCCGCACGCAGGCCGACCGCATCTGGAACGATCGCCTCAACAGCATCCGCGTGGCGGGCGGCACGCTCGACGCGAAGAAAAAGTTCTACACGGCGCTGTATCACGCGCTGTGGGCACCCAGCATCTTCAGTGACGTGAACGGCCAGTACATCGGCTTCGACAACACCGTGCATCAGGTCGCCAAGGGCCAGCAGGCCCAGTATTCGTCGTTCTCGGGCTGGGACATCTACCGCTCGCTGATCCAGCTGAAGTCGATCCTCAACCCGTCCGAGACCAGCGACATGATCCAGTCGCTGGTCAACGACGCGGACCAGTGCGGTGCGATTCCGCACTGGGTCAACGACAACGTCGAGGACGGCGTGATGCCGGGCGACGCCGGTTCGCTGATCGTCTCGAACGCCTATGCGTTCGGCGCGCGGCGCTTCGATACGCGGTCCGCGCTGCAGCACATGGTGAAGATGGCGAACATCCCCGGCACGGCCTGCAACAACGTGACCACCAACGGCGGTCGCGCGAGCTACCTGCAGACCGGCTACATCACCGGCGGCGAGTGGGGACAGGCTTCGTCCACGCTCGAATACACGAGCAGCGATTTCGCGATCTCGCGCTTCGCGGGCGCACTCGGCGATGCCGCCACGCAGCGCATGCTGCTGAGCCGCTCGGCCTACTGGCAGAACCTGCTCGACACCACGCTGACGCCGCCACTGATCGCGGCGCGCCAGTCGAACGGCGCGTGGATTCCCGAGACGCCGAGCAGCGGCGACAACTACGTGGAAGGCAATGCCGAGCAGTACACGTGGATGGTGCCGTACGACGGCGCCGGCCTGTTCGCGCAGCTGGGCGGCAACGCGGCGGTGACGTCGCGGCTCGACCAGTTCTTCACGGTGCTCAATGCCGGCCTCAGCCTGCCCAACTTCTACATGGGCAACGAGCCGACCTTCGAGGTGCCCTGGCTCTACAACTGGGCCGGGCAGCCGTCGGGCACACAGCGCGTGGTGCAGCAGATCCTCGCCAGCGCGTTCGGCACCGGCCCCGACGGCTTGCCGGGCAACGACGACCTCGGCGCCGTGTCGGGCTGGTATGTGTGGGGCGCGCTGGGCCTGTATCCGCAGATCCCCGGCGTCGCGGGCCTGGCGATCGGCAGTCCGCAGTTCCCGCAGATCGATGTGCGGCTCGGCAACGGCCGCACGTGGCGGATTCGTGCCGAAGGCGCGCCCGCGTCCGGCTACGTGCAGTCGCTGTCGATCAACGGTCGGGCCCACGATGTGCCGTGGGTCGCCTACGACGACATCGCGAACGGCGCGACGCTGCACTTCGCGATGGGCAGCGCGCCGTCGCAATGGGGCAGCCGGAAGCAGCCGCCGTCGTTCGGCGTGCCGGTGGCGCTCAACGCGGTCGACAGCTACAACAATCGCGGCTTCAGTGCGGACGGTGCGACCAATGCCGACGGCCAGGGCGCGGACTTCGACGGCAGCCTGTTCAGCTACTCGCTGAATGCGCTGGCAGCGGCGGGCGTGCAGCCCGGCAAGCCGTTCGCGGTGGCCGGCGCGAGCATCGCGGTGGCGGGTGGGCCGCTCTCGCTCGACAACACCGTCACCGTCGGCCAGACCGTGATGCTGCCGCCGGGATCGGCCGGCACCGGCGTGGTGGTGCTCGGCTCGGCCAACAATGGCCCGAGCAGCGGCACGGCGCAGCTGAATTTCGCGGATGGATCGAGTCAGGCCGTCACGCTGGCTTTCGACGACTGGACGCTGAATGGCGGCAGCGCGCATGCCAGCGCGGCGATCGCCGTCACGATGGCGTACCGCAATTCGGGCAGCGGCCAACAGGATAACGTGAAGACCTACATCTTCGCGCAGAAGATTCCGGTGCCGCCCGGCAAGGTGGTGACGAGCATCGTGCTGCCGCGCCAGGTGAGCGCCGGCAAGATGCATGTGTTCGGGATCGGGATGGCGGCGTCTTGACGTACGCATGACCGGCGGGGATACGTCGGGCCCTCCGATGTATCCCCTGGCTGGCCGGCGCTGCTGCGCGATCTCCTGAGCGAGAGCATCTTCTCCGGCACTGAAGAGACTCGACACGGCCGATCGTCAGCCGATTGAACGAACTCCAGTCGTAACGTTGCTCGTCCGCCTGCGATCTGCCGGGAGCACGGTCGCCAGTCGCGTTGTACTCACAATGCGACTACGACGACGAAAGTGAATCGCCACCCGACACTATTTTTTTGTATCAATGCCATCGGGCCCAACAAAATTACTCACCTCGACATCAGCAACATCAAAGTCAAAATTCGGCTCCCTACCAAACAACGCAACAAAAAGATCACGCACAAATAGTTCCTTATCCTCCACCTCATCCAAAGGAATCTCTTGTGGAAACAATCCCCTCCAGTTGGCATCGCACGAATGCGAAGTCAGGACATATTCCAAAATATCCAAAACCATAGACTGAGAAATCGGCCCAAATCTATCAAACCTCAACTTCATTTCCCCAAGCAATCGATCCAGATCATTTTTTTATTAATATAAAGATCATCCAGTTCATCGTCTCTCATGGAGTAGAGATAATAATACAACGGGCTGATATAGTTAAAATTGATAGATTTTTTCATGGCGATGGCAACTTGGGAAACGCTGTGACGATATTTCCATTCCGACGAACAATGGTAACCTTTGACACACTCAATACCGTGCCGCCCCCTTTTCGATAGCCTTCCCCTACAGTTCTACCCATATCGAAAGTTACTGAATCTTCCCCGCTGACGCTCATCTTCGCCGTACCGCGCTGAATCGCATCCAACTGATCAACATTACTCATAAACCGCGTCGAGTCGGTCGGACGAGGGCGCATAGAGCACGGGCAGTCAGGCGGAATTCCCATCACGGCACGATGCTCCTGCTGAGCAAGTGTTGTCCCCGCTCCATAACGAGAATAGGCGCGCCCTCCGCCCTTTGCGTCGATATCCTGCAAAATATTACCTGCGCGACGTTTTGCACGATTTCCGGCTAAGCCTAAAGGATCGATCCATTCGGTACCGTTCGGTGCATACTGATACGCATTGATCCCGCCCGTCAGTCCGATCGGATCCTTGCTAACGAACCGCCCACTACCCGGATCGTAATACCGATGCCGGTTGTAATGCAGCCCCGTCTCATGATCGAAGTACTGCCCCTGGAAGCGCATCGGGTTCCGAATACCCGCCTTGCGAGCCGCCTCGCTGATCACCTCCTTCGCCTCGCCCCATGCTCGGTAACGCGCACTCCACGCAATCTCGCCCTGCGCGTCCGTCACCTCCAGCGGCGTGCCGATCTGGTCACACTGGTAATAGCCGATCCGGCCTGTTCGTGCGGCTCCACAGCGGGTCCCGGTCGATGTCGTAATGCTCGTCATCTTCCGGCCGCTCGTGTATCCACGAATGAAGCTTGAAGGACGATGGATCGAGCACGTGGGATTCGAAGCAGGGCAACGCGTAAAGGTCAACGTCGAGCACGGACAGCTGACCATTACCCCCGAATGAACGAAGGGCCGCGCAAGCAGCCTTTCGTTCTCCAACTACTTAAGATCTAAATTTTTTCCAACGTAATAGCCAGTGATCATATCTATTACATCCTCCAGAATGTCGGCGTCCCCATCTCGATCGACACTCCTCAGCATCTGGTCAACCTCATTAAATTCTTTCAATATTTCCAATTTTCCAACGCCAGCATCATTCAAATTAATCACGAGCTGTCTTAGCGACTCCTCTGGGGAATACTGAGAAAGTGCCACCTCAATTCTGCCTTTGATTTCTGACTTCATTTTCGAATAATCCTTTTCCAAAGCGGCTTAGTCTTCGCAAGACGAGTGGGTAACTCACACGCACAAACACCTTCCGCCGTTTTTATACTTGCATGAGTAATCGCGCCTTTCCCATCTTCATCATGTACCAATCCATGTTGTGCGAGATCGTCACTATCAATTCTGTACATTCCCGAATTCTTTTGGGTTCCCCCAAAATCAGCGGGACGACGATGAGGCTGAATGTTCTCGGGTACTAAGTCTGTAGACATTCCTGCTTCGCCTGGTCGAACACCAAGTGAATTTGCTGCGTTCACACCATTTTCTGTCGGTCCAGAATAAACCACCGGGCCACCATCACTATCAACGGTCATTCCACGATAGAGTATCTTTCCCACCAATCCCAATGGGTCAATCCACAGCACGGGGTTCGGCACGTATTGATAGACGTTGATGCCGCCTTCCAGCCCATACTGATCCTTGCTAACGAACCGCCCGCTACCCGGATCGTAGTACCGATGCCGGTTGTAATGCAGCCCCGCCTATACGTCACGCTCCCGCATCGCCCAAATCGCAACGAACGATGCCCGCCGCATTCTTCGTCGTAGCGGTATCGCGCGACGATTGACACGTCGTTGAGTCTTGTGTGGCAAGGCATCTCGACATCGAGCGACGGTTGACCAGAAAAGATCGGCTGACAAATCGTACATGCATCGTACTCTTCGGCTTCAAACCCAGTGAGCACAAACTGTTATGACGACAGCTTCAAACTCAGCCAAGTCCACCTACGATCCCAATCGCTCCTTTGCTGCCTCTGCGACCAATTCGTCAGCATCATTTGCAAGACGTTTCAATATGTCTATGGGCGCCTTCGGATTGCATGCAATTGCCTGTCTAACTCCCGGGTGTGCATCCGAAGCCAATCGCTCAAAAATCTCCCGACCAATCCTACGCTTTGTTGCAACATCACACCGAGTCATCCAATCCCCACTGCAAGACAAATGGCTCAAAATATTCATAGAAATCGTGCTATTGGCAGCAACAAACCTGGAAAGCGCGGGATATCTTGACAAAACCTCCACCCAAACCTCATCAGCCGCCTCTCCATATATTTTATTAAACTCACACTCATCCCCACTTTCCGCATACACCTTGAACTCATCGGCTGATTTAATTTCCACTCACTCCCCCTTCGCATCTCGGCATTTCATTCCCTTCATGGACATCTCTTTTCCGGTCGTGCCTTTATGCTTATCCATATAGTCTCCGTAAATATCGGCATCATTCTCGTGAACGAGATTACCTCCAACTTGCCTCATAACCTTCCACATAGAACCGCCATGCCCCTCTGTATCAGCAGACCACCATAGCTTCGTAGTGGGATCTCGGAGGTATTTGACACGCGTTCCGTTCAGCATCGCCTCACAAATTCGGTCGTAGCGGGTGACCTCCCACGCTTTCCTGCAAGGACATTTGGAGTTCTGATTTAGCTTGTTCGATGTGGGTTTTCTTCCCGCTCCGTCGCTTGACGTGCGTGCCAAGCCGAGCGGGTCAATCCACCCAACCGGGTTCGGCGCGTACTGCCACGCATTCGGCCCACCTTGTAGCCCGATCGGATCCTTCGATATGAACCTACCCGTATTGGGATCATAGTAGCGGTTGCGGTTATAGTGCAGCCCCGTCTCATGATCGAAGTACTGCCCCTGGAAGCGGATCGGGTTCCGAACACCCGCCTTGCGCGCCGCCTCGCTGATCACCTCCTTCGCTTCACCCCACGCTCGGTAACGCGCACTCCACGCAATCTCACCCTGCTCGTCCGTCACCTCCTGCGGCGTGCCGATCTGGTCACACTGGTAATAGCCGATCCGCCCAAACGCCACCGGCCGGTTCGTGCGACTCCACAGCGGGTCCCGGTCGA
>NZ_JAAGPH010000211.1:0-9558 GCF_017104705.1 Burkholderia sp. Se-20373
CTGGGCGGCGCGGACGTGCCGCCGCCCGCCGACGTCGATGCCGACGCGTGGCGGCGCTGCGTGCAGCCGCAGGTCAGCGTCGATTTCGTCTCGGCGGCCGCCGCGCGCCCTTCCGCGTGGTTCTCCGCCGCGCCCGAGGCGGTGGGCGCGGACCGCGCGGCGACCGACGAACGTTCGCACCTGCTGAACCTCGTTTGCGTCGCGGGCGACGGCGAACTCGCATTCGAGTGCCGTTACAGCGACGCCGTGCACACGCGCGCCACCGCCGAACGGTTGCTGCGCCGGTGGCGCGAGCACATGGAGGCCGCGCTCGCGCTTGTCGCCGACGCCGCCGTTCCCGTAGTCGAACACGATCCTTCCTGACATGACCCAGATCTACCTGAAACCGAACGTCGTCTTCGAACCGCTGGTCAATCAATGGTATGCGTGGACGTTCCTGCTGCAGCCGGCGACGTGCGCGCTGGTGATGAAGCAGGTGCACCTGCGCATCATGGAATCCTTCATTCGCGCGCCCGAGCTGCACCGGCGTTCCGCCGCGAAGATGGCCGGCGGGCCGTTCCTCAACGGCGGCCGGGAGCTCGTGCCGGCGGTCGACGCGCTGATCCGCGACACCCGCACGCGCGCCGCGCCGCTGCTGGCGCTGGCGGACGCGCTGCGCGAGCTCGACGAGCTGCTCGCGCGGGAAGGGGGCGGCGACACGCTGTCGCCGCTGTATGCGCGGGTGCCCGAGCCGTTGAAGGGGCTCGTCGAGCTGGGCTACGACCTGCGCGGCCACGCGTCGTACCGGCTGTTCGAGCGGCTGCTGTACGACAGCGCCGGCTATCTCGATGCGCTGCAGAGCGTGAACGGTTTCCTCGCGACCAGCGACGACCGGAGCTTCATGCTCAGCACGCCGCGCTTTCCCGACGAGCACATGGTGCAGATCCGCCTGCCGTTCCGCGACGCGCTGTACGACGAACTGTTCGCGGCCCGCCACGCGGGCGCCGCGCCGGACCTGATCGATCGCCTGCTGGTTCACGCGGAGGGCGGTGCCGAGCGGCGCGCGGCGCTCGAAACCTGGTTCGCCGACGCGCCGCTGCCGCGCTCGCCGTCGGCGCCGGCGCGCGCGGGGCAGCCGGTGCGGGTGCGCTACTTCAACCACGCGACGGTGCTGGTCGAAACCGCGGAATTTTCGCTGCTGACCGATCCGATCGTCGGCTATCCGCTCGGCCAGGGCGACGATCCGTTCACGTTCGCGGATCTGCCCGAGCGCATCGACTACGTGCTGCTGACCCACAACCACCAGGATCACATCGTGCTCGAGAGCCTGCTGCAGCTGCGGCACCGGATCGGCACGCTGGTGGTGCCGCGCAGCCACGGCGGGTTCCTGCAGGACCCGTCGATCCGGCTCGCGCTCGAGGCGTGCGGGTTCGAGCGGGTCGTCGAGGTCGGCGAACTGGACAGCGTGCCCGTGCCGGGCGGCGAGATCGTGGCGCTGCCGTTCCTCGGCGAGCACGGCGATCTGCATATCGCCGCGAAGATGGCGTTCGCGCTGAAGGTGGACGGCAAGAGCATGCTGTTCGCGGCCGACTCGAACAACCTGCAGCCGGAGCTGTACCAGCGCATCGCGCAGCGCATCGGCCGGATCGGCACGCTGTTCATCGGCATGGAGTGCGAAGGCGCGCCGATGTCGTGGCTGTACGGCGCGCTCCTGAACGAGCCGCTCGGGCGGCAGTTCGACCAGAACCGCCGGTTGAACGGCTCCGACTGCGCGCGCGCGTGGCCGCTGGTCGAGTGTTTCGCGCCGCGCCAGGTGTTCGTCTATGCGATGGGCGCGGAGCCGTGGCTCAAGTTCATCTCCAGCATCGAATACGCGCCGACGTCGCTGCCGATCGTCGAATCGGACAAGCTGATCGCCCGCTGTCACGCGCACGACATCCAGTCCGAGCGGCTGTACCTGAAGAAGGAAATCATCCTCTGAGCGCGGGCGGCCACGCGGCCGCCCGCATCGTCTCGTCTCGTCGAATCGTCGAACCAGGAAAACACTTCCATGCCGGATCGTCATCCGTCCCGTGTCGCTGCCGTCTTCAAGATGCTCGCCGCCACGGCCGTGCTGTTGCTGGTGATCGCCGCGGGCCTGCTGTATTGGGCGCTGCCCGCCGCCACCGGCTACGCGTCGCATTACCTGTGCGTGCGCGCGCTCGCCGGCGGCGACGGCGATGCACGCGCGCTGTTCGCGCGCGAAGTCAGGCCGATCAATCCGTTGTTCCACTTCGTCACGTACCGGATCGACCGGGCGCGACAGACCGTCGAGGCCGCCGGGCTCGGCGTGCTGCGTTCGACGGTCGCGCTGTACCGGCCGGGCCTCGGCTGCACGATCGCACCGGCCGACGCGATCGACGCATTGCGCGCGGCGGGCCGCGGCCTCGCGCTGCCGCCTGCCGCGGCCGATGCCGGCTACGTCGACCACTACGGCAACGCCGACGATGTCGCGCCGGCCGATCCGCTGCCGGCGCTGAGCGCCGTGCTGGATCGCGCGATGGCGGAGCCGTCGCCCGCGTCGCTGCGCAACACGCTGGCCGTGGTCGTGCGGCAGGACGGCAAGCTCGTCGGCGAGCGGTACGCGCTGGGCGTCACGGCCAACACCCCGTTGCTCGGCTGGTCGATGACGAAAAGCGTCACCGCGTTGCTGGCGGGCGTGCTGGCCCGCGACGGCAAGCTGACGCTCACGCAGGATCACCTGCTGGACGACTGGGCGCAACCCGGCGACCCGCGCCAGGCGATCCAGTTGCGGAACCTGCTGCAATGGACGAGCGGGCTGGATTACCAGGAAGGCTATCTGCCCGGCTCGGACACGACGAAGATGCTGTACCAGTCGACCGACATGGCGCGCTTCGTCGCGAGCCGGCCGCTGAAGGTCGCGCCCGGCCGCGAGGTGGACTACCAGAGCGGGGGCAGCGTGCTGGTCGCGAAGATCGTCGCGCGCGCGATCTCGCCGCGGCCGCTCGACATCGTGCCGTTCGCGCGGGCGCGGCTGTTCGAGCCGCTCGGCATCCGCACCGCGATGATGGAGCCCGACGCATCGGGCACGCTGGTCGGCGGCAGCTACATGCTGGCGTCGGCACGGGACTGGTCGAAGCTCGGTCAGTTGATCCTGCAGCAAGGCGTGTGGCGCGGCACGCGCATCGTCGAGCCGGACTGGGTACGCTTCATGGCGACGCCCCAGGCGGCGCGGCACGACGGCCGGCTCGGTGCGCATCTGTGGCTGAACGCCGGCGTCGGCGGCGCGCGCCGGTTTCCGTCGCTGCCGGCGGACCTGATGATGATGGACGGCTTCAATCACCAGCTGGTGGTGATCGTGCCGTCATGCCGCGCGGTCATCACGCGGCTGGGCGCGACGGTGGACCACAGTTGGGATACCGAACGTTTCGTCGCCGACGTGATGGCGAGCCTGCCGGGCTGTGCGGGCCCGGCAACCACGACTGCCGCGAGGTAAGCACATCATGAAGATCATCGTACGTGACGCCGTGGCCGCCGATACGCCGGCCCTGTGCGAACTGTTCCTGCGCTCGCGCCGCGAGACCTTCGTCTGGCAGCCGGCCGGCGCGTTCCGGCTGGCCGATTTCGAGGCCCAGACGGAAGGCGAGCGGCTGAGGGTCGCCGAGGACGACGACGGGCGACTCGCCGGCTTCGTGTCGGTCTGGGAGCCCGACCACTTCATCCATCACCTGCACGTGCACCGGTCGCACCACCGGAGCGGCATCGGCCGGGCGCTGCTGCGCGCGTTGCCGGGCTGGCCGGCCACGCGTTACCGGCTCAAGTGCCTGCGCGCCAACGTGCCGGCGCTGGCGTTCTATGCCGCGTGCGGTTTCGTCGAGATCGGCGCCGGCAGCTCGGAAGACGGCGAGTACCTGCTGCTCGAGTCCGGCGGCAAGGACGGCCGATGACCGTCCACCTGCGGTACTGCCTGCAGCAGGCGGCGTTGTGGGGCACCTTCGGCCTCGTGCTGCCGGTCGTCACGTTGTTCCTGCTGCACAGCCATTTCACGCTGTTCGAGATCGGGCTTTACGCGGCGGTGTTCAGCCTGTCGACCATCGCGCTGGAACTGCCGTTCGGCGCGATGGCCGACCGTGTGGGCCGCATCCGGACCTATCGCGTCTCGCTGCTGATGAACAGTATCGGCTGCGCGCTGATGCTGTGCTTCAGCCAGAAGCCGGTGCTGTACCTCGCCGCGGCGAGCTTCGGCGTCGCGCGCGCGATGAGTTCCGGCACCGTCGACGCGTGGTACGTCGGCCTGCTGCGCGAGCACGGCGAGACGAACCGGATTCCTTATTTTCTCGGCCGCGCGGAGCTGGCCTCCGCGCTCGGGCTGGCGAGCATGTCGCTGGTCGGCGGCGTGCTCCCGGACCTGATCGGCAGCCGGCTGTTCGACAACCCGTACCGGATCGGCCTGGCGCTCGCATGCGGGTTGTTCATCGTGCTGCTGGGCCTGACGTCATGGTTTTTCGCCGAGGCGGAGCAGGCGCCGCCCGAGCCCGCGCCGGCCGGCCGGATGCGCGACGATCTGCGCGAACTGGTGCGCTTCGCGTGGCATGGCGGCGCGGTGCGGCCGCTGATCCTGCTCTGCATGCTGCTCGGCGGCGTCGTGTCGGTGCTGGAGAGCTACTGGCCGGTGGTGCTGAAGACGCTCGTGCCGATGCATGGCGCGACCTGGGCGTTCGGCCTGTTCCTCACGCTGATGCTGGTCGTCAAGGGCGCGGGCGGCTGGGTGTCGTATCGCGTGATGAAGCATTGCGCCGCACGACCGGCGCTTGCCGTGTCGCTGCCGTTCGCCGGGCTCGCCGCGAGCCTCGTGCTGACGCGCTGGGCGAATCACGTGGTCGCGTTCGGCGCCGTGCTGGGCGGGGTCGCGCTGTTTCTCGGCATCGCCGGCGCGGTGGTCAACGCGGTGCTGCATCACCGGACGCCCGATGCATTGCGATCGCGCGCCGTCTCGTTCTTTTCGCTGGTGTTCCAGCTCGGCAGCATGATCGCGTCGATCCTGCTCGGCTACCTGGTCAGCCAGTGGGGCGTGCAGGCGGTGTGGTGCGGCGTCGGCGTGCTGGTCGCGGCGGCGGCCGGGTACGGCGCGTCGATCGGTGGCTGGGCCGCCGACCCGATGGAGGAGGCGAAGACGACCGCGCGCGCGTAGGCCGGGCGCACCGTTTCGATTCATGTGTGATGCGTCATGCGGAAGCGGCAATTTTTTGTTTGTCACCCCACGATAGCCAAGGAGATCGACTTTGAAACAGGAGATGCGCATCGCGATTCACGAGACGCTGGAGGCGCTCGTGTCGCAGTACGGGACAGCGGCGCTCGAACGCGTGATCGAGTGCGTCGACATCAACACGGGGCGGGTTCCGCTGCCCGCGTTGCCGAAACATCAGCGGCCGCTGCTGTTCTATTTCCCGGGGCTGGACGGCAAGCCGTGGTACGAGGCGTCCGATTATCCGGCGCTCGAGGCGTTCACGTCGACGCTCGAGGCGTCGGTCGACGTGCTGCGCGAGGAGTTTCTCGCACAGGTGACCACGCCGATGCTGCTGCCGTACGAAGAGCAGGTGGCAGGGCGTTTCGAGTCGATCCGGCGGAACGACTGGGGGTCGTTCTATTTCAGGCGCAAGGGCGAGCCCGAGGTCGAGGAGAATTGCCGCCGCTGCCCGCGCACCGCGGCGCTGATGCGGCAGGTACAGGACTTCCTCAGCCCGAGCGGCGCGTTCATCTTCTCGGTGATCCAGGGCGGCACGCGGATTCCGCCGCATACGGACACGACGAATCTCAAGCTGACCTGCCAGCTTCCGCTGATCGTGCCGCGCGGCTCGCGGCTGCGCGTCGGCGACGAGATTCGCGAGTGGCCGGACGGGCGCGCGATCATTTTCGACGACACGTTCGAGCATGAGAGCTGGAACGACAGCGACGAGCCGCGGGTTTGCCTGCTCGTCGACATCTGGCATCCGGGCATCACGCGTATCGAGCGGGACGCGGTGGAGCGGCTCGACGCCGCGATCAGCCAGCATCTCGGGCTGGATTTCCGGCCGCCGTGGGCGGAAGCGGCTGCGGCGTAAGGTGGGGAGGGGCGACCGGCTGCGGGCGACCGGCTGCGGGCGACCGGCTGCGGGCGGTCGCCTTTTGACGATCGACCGATGGCGGAGGGACAGGGGTGCCGGCGCGGTTTTTCGCGGCGCTGTTTTCGAATCACGCGCCGGATCCGGCAAATCGTGTCGACAGTCGTGCGTTGGCCGGCGCGTTTCGAGGCCGTGCGCCCGCCGCGGCCTGGCGACCCGCGGGCGTGCCTGTCGGGTCGTCAATTCAGCCGTGCCGCCGCTCGCCACGGTTCCAGCCTGCCGGCCGCCACCTCCTGAATGACCTGGCGAACCTGCACGGTTCGCGCATCGTCATCCGTTCCGTGGCGGCCATGGCAGCCGGCTTCCGCCGGGATCGCTACGGCATCAGCCGGTCGAGCAACGGCGACCGGAAGATCCGGTACGGGTCGTAGCGTTCGAGGGTCGCGCGCGCCGTATCCCAGCTGCTCGACGCCGGCTGGCCTTCACGATGCAGGTTCGGAATCGTGGTGGCGAGCATCGTGTCGTCCTGCCAGGCGGCCGTGTCGGTATAGGCCCAGCCCTTCGACCATTCGGGGCGCACCGTCGCATACGAGCCGGTGTAGTTCGCGAGCATCCATTGCTCGATCTCGCGATAGAAGCGATCGGCGCCCGGCGTGCCCGGCAACGTCAGGATGTCGAACCACACGGCGGTATCCCATTCCGGCCGGTCGGGGCGCGGCTTGAGCGCGGACAAGGCGGGCACGACCGCACCCGCGCCGGCATCGGCCGGCTTGTCGAGACCGGTGACGCGGATCTCGACGGGACCGTTCATCGGATACTGGTTGCGCGCCTTGTACGTATCGACGCGGTTCTGATAGAACTGCACGAATTCGCTGATCACGCGCTGCACGTCGGCGCGCCGCGCCAGTACCGCGTAGCCGTTCGCGGTGACGCGCAGCGTCGTCGGCCGGATGTACTGCAGCACGGTGCGCGACCAGCCCCAGATGTCCCCGCTGAGCGTGAGCGCGAGACCGGCCGTCGTGATGGCCAGCTGCGTCTGGCCGAACAGCGGCGTCAACGCGCCTTCGCCGCCGATCACGATCCGCTTGACGAGATCCGAGATGGTCTGCGAGATCGAATCGGAGAACGGATAGTTGTACGGTTGCGTGACGGCGCGCGACAGGAGCGGCTTGCTGGGCGTCGGCGTCCAGACCTTGAGCCACGGCTTGGTCGTGAACGGGAACCAGATGGCTTCCACCCGGCCCGAGCCTTCGAGAAACGACGCGATGGTGCGGCCCGTCGAGCCGGCCGCGGCAAACAGTTCGGAGGCCGGAATATCGACGTAGCTCTGGCAGCGCAGCCGCTGGTTCGGGCCGGCCGTCAGCGTGACTTCGACGACGAACGCCCGCCCGATGTGCGCGAGGAACGCGCCGATCTCCGGATCGCTGCGCTCGAACCGGCGCAGCACGTATTGCTGCCGGGCCGGATCGAACACGACCGCGGTGAGCGCGACCACGAGATTGCTCAGCGAGCCCCAGGTATGGCCCGGCTGCAAGGTTTCACCGGCCGCCGGCACGGCGGTGCCGTGTGCATCGATCGCAAGCGCGCCGCCGAGCGTGATGTCGCCCGGTGCCGGCGCGGCAATCACGCCGAGGCCATATTGCTCGAGCGTCGCGAGCAACGACTCCAGCGAGACGCCCGTCTGGGCGGTGACGCGCGCCGGACGTGCCGACGTGTCGACGGAGACGGCCGTCAGCGACTTCGTCGTATCGAGCAGCACGAGGTTCGCGGCGCCGGCGCCCGGGTCCAGCGTCAGCGGCGACCAGTTGTGCATGTAGCCGCGCGGGCGTATCCGGTAGCCGTTCGCGCGCGCCCAGTTGACGGTCGCGACGACGTCGTCGGCGGAGCGCGGCGCGGCGGTCCATACGTCCTGCACGGCGATCTCGCCGCTCCAGTTCTGGAACGCCTGCTTGTAAAGCGGGATGTCGGCCGGGAAGCCGGGCGGCGTGTCGCCGGCCGTCCGCGCATGCGCCGCAATCTGGTAGAGCGGTGTCCAGCCGGTGACGATGCCGGCCGCCGCGAGCTTCGCCATGTCGGCCAGGAAGGCGCGACGCGGCGCAGGTTCGTCTCGGAAGTCGTGACTCATGGTGTGCTCCAATTTTTCGGCATTGTTTTGAAGATTGGAAAGACGACAAATGACGCGTTGAGACTGGTGTGGCAATCGATGCAGGCGTGACGCTCGGGAAGCGTTGCGCTCGGGTAGGGCAGGATTGAAAAGGAACGATGCGTTCGGCAATGCGCGGCCGCGCATCGCCACGGGCGTCTAAAAGGAAATCGAAAAACCGCCGGGAGATTGCTTCAATTGGCCGTCGGCCCGTTCTGTCGGCGAGCAGATAGGGAAATTCGACGGAATCGCGTGTGGCGAAGCGCTAGCCGCGGCGATCGATAAAAGATGATTTCACGTGAATATTAATCTTCATGTTTCGATTTTTTAAATAAACTCGGCCGCAGTTCAAGATTGATTGATGGTGTGTCGTATATTTCGGTCGAAAGCGTAACAATTTATCTACCGGGTGACAAGCTGCGGAGTTGACGAATTACGAGTCATTTAATATGGAAATTTTATGACGGAAAATGGCTTCGCCCTTTGTGGGTATTTTGCAACGCCGGTCTCGGAGGCCATCAACGGCAAGCTCGGAGCGGAAATTATGCTTCGCCGCCGCGCATATTGAATCGATTGTTGAGTGAATCGAAATAACGTCCGGAAGATATGACTTGAAATCAGCTCGCTGAGCGGGGTACGGGTGAAATCCGACAATTCCTCTCTCGAATAGCGCTTCCGGATGAAAATTCGTGGTATGCGCCGCTGGGGCGATTATTACCCAAGTTTGGGGTAAACGGAGGTGGATTAATTCGTGCGTTGATAATAATGCTGATGAGTGGCTTGCGGATTGATCGATTTCCGGTTAATGGGCGATGTGGTTTTAAAAAATAGATGTCGGGTTAACTGCAAATGTCTTAAATCATCGCTATCATACGCGGCTGGGATATACATGGATCAAATTCAATGGAAAGAATCGTTTCGCTTTTTGATCGCGATTTTTCGTTGAATTCGCCGGGAACGCGCCTGCTTCGAGCCGGCGCCGGGTTTTCCGATTCAGGTTTTCAGCACGTCCGGCGGCGGCGCGTTTTCGTCCCGCCACGCGCATCGACCGAAATGGGGGTTTCGGCCGCTTGCGGCGTCGCCCGCCATGAACGTCCGTCGATGCGACGCCCGCTGCATCGCGCTGTCCGATACGGAGGAAACATCGTGCCGGTGTCCCGTTCGTCATCGGTCGGTTCGATCGTCGGTGACGCGGCGGCGCTCGCCGTGCCTGACGATCGTTCGCACGCGCATCGCGTGTTCCGGATCGCGCGCCGGCGGCGCGCGTTGCCCGCCTGAGAACGCGTGCGACACAGCGCGACCCGAGGCGCGCCGGGCGAGCCGTGCCGGCTCGCC
>NZ_JAAGPH010000212.1:0-9481 GCF_017104705.1 Burkholderia sp. Se-20373
CGGGCCGCGCGCAGCAGGTCGCCGCGCAGGCCGCGCAGGTCGACGCCGCGCAGGCGGCGGTCGCCGAGGCGCAATGGAAGCTCGACCAGAAGCGCGTCGCCGCGCCCGCCGCCGGGCGCGTGTACGACACGCTGTACCGCGTCGGCGAATGGGTGCAGGCCGGCAATCCGGTCGTGCAGATGCTGCCGCCGCAAAACCTGAAGGTGCGCTTCTTCGTGCCGGAGGCCGCCATCGCCTCGCTCGCGCCGGGGCGCACGGTCGCGATCCACTGCGACGGCTGTGCGGCCGACGTGCCCGCGCGCATCACCTACGTGTCGAGCGAAGCCGAATACACGCCGCCCGTGATCTACAGCAACGAGAGCCGGACCAAGCTCGTGTTCATGATCGAGGCGCGCCCGGCCGTCGCCGACGCGCCGAAGCTGCATCCGGGCCAGCCCGTCGCCGTGAGGGTGCCGTGAACACGCCGCCCGCCCCGTACGCGATCGACGTCGATCGCCTGAACAAGCATTTCGGCGACAAGCACGTCGTGAAGGATGTGTCGCTGCGCGTCGCGCGCGGCGAGATCTTCGGCTTTCTCGGGCCGAACGGCAGCGGCAAGACCACGTCGATCCGGATGATGTGCGGGCTGCTCACGCCTGATTCGGGCAGCGGCACCTGCCTCGGCTACGACATCGTGCGCGACAGCGCGCAGATCAAGCGGCGCGTCGGCTACATGACGCAGCGCTTCTCGTACTGGGAAGACCTGTCGATCCGCGAGAACCTCGACTTCGTCGCCCGCGTGTACGGAATGCCCGACCGCAAGGCGGCCGTCGCGCGCGCACTCGACGGGCTCGGCCTCGCGAGCCGCGCGGACCAACTCACGGGCGCGCTGTCGGGCGGCTGGAAGCAGCGCCTCGCGCTGGCCGCCTGCATGCTGCACGAGCCGGCGCTCTTGCTGCTCGACGAGCCGACGGCCGGCGTCGATCCGGCCGCGCGCCGCGACTTCTGGGAAGAACTGCACCGGCTGGCCGCGCAAGGGATCTCGGTGCTCGTCAGCACGCACTACATGGACGAGGCCGAGCGCTGCCACAAGCTGGCGTACATCGCGTACGGCGAGCTGCTCGCGCAGGGCACGTCGGCGGAGATCGTCGCGTCGCAGGGGCTCGTGACCCGCGCGATCACCGGTGCGCATCTGAGCGAACTGTCCGCGCGGCTGCGCACGATGCCGGGCGTCGAGCAGACGGTCGTGTTCGGCTCGGCGCTGCACGTGAGCGGCCGCGATCGCGCGCGGCTCGACGCGACGCTCGCGCAGGTCGCGGCGCAAGCCGACGGGCCTGCCGCGCTGCAGGTCGCGCCGATCGACACCGGGCTCGAGGACGTCTTCATCTACATGATGGGCCGCGCATCCGGGCCGCCCGGCGGAGCGTCGTCATGAACGCGTGGACGCGCCTGCGCGATGCGTTTTCGGTCGCCCGCTGGTGGAGCATCGTGCTGAAGGAGTTCCTGCAACTGCGGCGCGACCGCGTGACGTTCGCGATGATCGTCGGCGTGCCGATCATCCAGCTCGCGCTGTTCGGCTTCGCGATCAACACCGATCCGAAACACCTGCCCACGGCAGTGATCGTCGCCGATGCGAGCCCGTTCGCGCGCAGCTTCGTCGCCGCGATGCGCAATTCCGCGTACTTCGACATCGTCGAGACGCTGCCCGACGAAGCGGCCGGCCGCCGTGCGCTCGCACGCGGCGACGTGCTGTTCGTCTTGAACGTGCCGGCCGATTTCTCGCGTCGGCTGCTGCGCGGCGAGCGTCCGTCGCTGCTCGTCGAGGCGGACGCCACCGATCCCGTCGCGACGGCATCGGCGATCGGCGCGCTGTCCGGCCTCGTGCAGCCGGTCGCGGACAAGGACCTGACCGGCCCGCTTGCCCACCTGAACGGCCGCCCGGCCGCGTTCGACGTCGTGCTGCACCGGCTGTACAACCCCGAGGGCATCACGCAGTACAACGTCGTGCCGGGCCTGATGGGCGTGATCCTGACGATGACGATGGTGATGATGACGGGCCTCGCGATCACCCGCGAACGCGAGCGCGGCACGATGGAGAACCTGCTCGCCACACCGGTGCGACCGCTCGAGGTGATGACGGGCAAGATCGTCCCGTACGTGCTGATCGGGCTGATCCAGGTATCGATCATTCTCGCGGCTGCCCGCTTCGTGTTCGACGTGCCGTTTGTCGGCGGCGCGTTCGCGATCTACCTGTCCGCGCTGCTGTTCATCGCCGCGAACCTGACGGTCGGCATCACGCTGTCGTCGCTCGCGCAGAACCAGTTGCAGGCGATGCAGCTCGCGGTGTTCTATTTCCTGCCGAACATCCTGCTGTCGGGCTTCATGTTCCCGTTCGCCGGGATGCCGAAGTGGGCGCAGTTCATCGGCAACCTGCTGCCGCTCACCTACTTCAACCGCCTCGTGCGCGGCATCCTGCTGAAAGGCAACGGCTGGAGCGACCTGTGGCCGTCCGTGTGGCCGGTCGCGCTGTTCACCGTCGTCGTGATGGGCGTCGCGCTGCGCTTCTACCGGCGTACGCTCGACTAGGTGCCGCACGATGAAACCGGCTTCGCGTCGCCCGTTCCCCGCCGCCCGCGGTTGCATGCTGATCGCCGCCGCGCTGCTCGCCGCCGGATGCGCGGTCGGGCCGGATTTCCACGCGCCGGATGCGCCCGCCACGCAGCGCTACACGCGCGGCGAGCCACCCGCGACGACGGCCGCCACCGCCGGACCGACCGGCGATGTGCAGACGTTCGCATCGGCCACGCATACTCCGCAGCACTGGTGGACGCAGTTCGGCTCCGAACCGCTGAACCGGCTCGTCGATACCGCTTGGCACAACAGCCCGACGCTTGCCGAGGCCCGTGCGCGACTCGACGAAGCGCGGCAGAACCACGCGGCCGAAGCCGGCGCGACGATGTTGCCGAAAGTCGATGCGAGCCTGTCCGCCACGCGCGAGCAGGTCGACACGACCGCATTCGGCCTGCCTGCCAACGTGCCCAGCCCGGGGCCGTTCACGCTGTACGACGCGTCGGTGAGCGTGTCGTATGTACTCGACGTGTTCGGCGGCAACCGGCGTGCGCTCGAAGCGCTTCGCGCACAGGTCGATTACCAGGCGTACACGCTCGACGCGGCGCGCCTGACGCTCGCGGGCAACGTCGTCGCGACCGCGATCCTGCGCGCGTCGCTCGCGCGGCAAGTCGCGCTCACGGGGCAACTGATCGACGCACAGACGCGGCAGTTGCACATCGTCGAAGCGCGTTTCGCGGCGGGTGGTGTTTCGCAGGCCGACGTGCATGCACAACGCGCACTGCTCGCGCAGACGCAGGCATCGCTGCCAGCGCTCGAGGCCCGCCTCGCGCAAGCGGGCCACCGGCTCGCGATCCTGCTCGGCGTGCCGCCGTCCGATGCCGTGCTGCCCGACCTCACACTCGATACGCTCGCGCTGCCGCGCACGCTCCCTGTCGCGTTGCCGTCGACGCTCGCACGCGAACGCCCCGACATCCGCGCGGCCGAAGCCGTGCTGCACCAGGCCAGCGCGAACGTCGGCGTGGCCGCCGCGAACCTGTATCCGCGCTTGTCGATTTCGGCGGGAATCGGCTCGGAGCGCACGCGCATCGCGGATCTCGTGAGCGGGCTCAATGTGTGGAATGTCGGCCTCGGGCTGACGCAACCGCTTTTTCACGGCGGTGAACTGCGCGCGAAGAAACGTGCGGCCGAATCGGCGTACGAAGCGGCGTTCGCGAGCTACCGTGAAACCGTGCTCGAAGCGCTGCAGCAGGTGGCCGACGCCATGCGCGCGGTCGAGCGCGACGCGGCTGCACTACAGGCCCGAGACACCGCCGCGCAGGAAGCGGCGGCCAGCGACAGGATTGCCGGCGACCGTTACGCAGCGGGCGGGATCAGCACGTTCGACTTGCTCGACGCGCAGCGGCAGACGCTTCAGACGGCACTGGACCGTACCCGCGCGCAGGCCGACCGGCTCACCGATACGGCGGCGCTGTTTCAGGCGCTGGCGGGAAGCTGGACGGATGGCGCGGCTAAGTGACGGGCTGGACGAGGTTGGCACGGGCCGGATGCTGCCGTCTGGAGGCCAGCGCCGCGTGAACGACGCGCTTGTCGGGCGCGGCTTTCGTCGCCCTCCGCATCCGGTCGATGCCGGCCGGTAACGGAACCGGCGTACGCGCCGCAATACGTACCGCGCATAAAAAAACCGGCCCGAAGGCCGGTTCTTCAACCGCATGCAGCAAGCGGCGCTCGCGCGCCGCGTGGCATTTAGAAGCGGTGGATCATGCCGACGCCGACGCCGATCTGGTTCTGCTTCGAACCTGCGCCCACGCCGTCGCCGATGGACGTCGTTGCAGCGATGATCTTGCCGCCGTTCAGCGTGTTGCCGCTCGAATGCTGGTAAGCCTCAACTGCGTACAGGCCCGTGCGCTTCGACAGGCTGTAGTACTGCGACAGCGTGACCTGGTGGTACTTGGCCGAGCTGGTGATGCCGTTCGACTGCGTTGCCGCCGTGTACGAGTAGCCTGCTGCGAAGTCCCACTGAGCGGCTGCCTTCCAGTGCAGCACGGCGCCTGCCGTGTTGAAGATGGCCGTGTTGCGGAACGCCGAACCCGTGCCCGGCGTGTACTGGACGTTCGAGTACGATGCCGAAATGTCCCATGCCGGCGTGAACTGGTAGCCCGCCGTCACGGCGATACGCTGTTGCGATTGCGCCGTGGCATAGCCGTTGTTGATCGACGAAACGGCCGGCTGGTTGCCGTCGCCCGATGCCGTCAGGCCGTTCTGGACCGTCGAGTTCGCGCCCCACACGCCGCCGCCGAGCGTCGCGTTGTTGACCTTCTGATAGCCGACCGCGATGCCTGCCGGGCCGTTCAGGTACTGGATCGCCGCGCTCCACGTCGAGCCGCGGTTCGTCGCGCCTGCGACGCCGCCGAACGAGTACGAACCGCCGACCGTGAAGCCGTAGAACTTCGGCGACATGTAGACGAGCGAGTTGTTCGCGCGGTAGCTCGTATCCAGCGAGTCGATATCGCCCGGGTGTGCGCCGTAGTAGCCGGTCAGCCAGGTCGTCGGGCTGTACGGCGACAGCAGCGTGTAGTACGCGGTGTACTGGCGGCCGGCCGTCAGCGTACCGTACGTGCTGTTGGTCAGGCCAACCCACGCCTGACGCGTGAAGATGCCGTTGGTCCACTGCGACGAGCCGTTAGCCGTGTTGACGCCGGCTTCCAACTGGAAAATCGCCTTCGTGCCGCCGCCGAGATCTTCGCTGCCCTTCAGGCCGAAGCGGCTGCCTGCCCACACGCCGGTGGACATTTGCACCTTCGAGTGACCACCCGTGGTCGCACCGACGGCCGACGAGTTGTTCTGCCAAGCCAGACCGTTGTCGACGATACCGTACAGGGTCACGCTGCTCTGGGCGTGGGCGGCGGTAGCGGCTGCGAGACCGACTGCCGTCATGGCGAAAGCGACGCGCTTTTTCATTGATTCTCCGTCCTCAAAGAATGATTTCTTTTCTGGTGTGGTTTTATGACTGACACATGTGCGAGTACATGCCGACGGGATTCTGACGGATTACCGATTATTTCCCAACACGTGCAGTCGGTCATCGTATGATCGACGCAACGCACGGGTTCACCAAGCGGTTACATAACACCTGAAAACGCTTACGCGGCGGGCTTGCCCGGCATTTCCCGGTGAAAACCCTAGCTTTACATTTTTACGGGTGCAACGCGACCGTCGGATGTCGTCAGATGCCTTCGGCTAAATACGTCTTACCAATGCGCGACCGTAGCTGACGCCACGACTCACGCCGCCGCGAAGGATCGCTGACGTTCATGACACCCACGTTTCGCGACACGAAATAATGAAAACGTTTTTAGTCGACACGTGAAGAAGCGGACGATGATGGCCCGGCGAACGCGGGCCGAGGGGCGATGCCGGCACCTGTCGCGCCGGCACCGTTCAGTGCGAATCAGCGCGTGGCCGGCTGCACGAGATGCGCGCTCACGGCATCGGCGAGCGCGGTCAGGCGCGCGCGAATCGCGGCGTTCGAGCCGACCAGCGCGAGCGACGACGCCATGATCCGGTAGACGCGCTTTCTCGGCACCTTGGCCGGCTTTGCCGGATCGAGCCACGCATCGTTGCCGGCCAGCAACTCGAGCGTTTCGAGGCCGATCATGATCGGCCACAGGCACGCGAGCCGCAGCCGCACGAAGCGGCGCGGGATCGTGAGCGTATACAGGCACGCGTCGCGATACTGGTCGAGCGTCACGCGCAGCAGATCGACGAGCACGCCGCGCGCGCGCGCCGACGCATCCGGCGCCATCAGGTCGGCGACGCCGAGCCCGTGCGCACCCAGCACGTCGTCGGGCAGGTAACACCGGCCGATGCGCAAGTCCTTCCCGCAGTCGCGCAGGATGTTGGTCATCTGCAGCGCCTTGCCGAAACGGATGCCCTTCTCGCACATGTCCGGCAGGTTCCAGCGGCGCGCGGCCGGCGTGTGCATGCCCGTCATGTCGGTCCAGAACTCGCCCACGCAGCCGGCCACGAGATACGTGTAGCGGTCGAGTTCGCCGCGCGTCGGCAGCGACACGACGCGCCCCGACTGCTCGTCGGGGAACGTGCGCAGGTCGAATACCATCCCCGCCGTCAGCGTCGCGACGACCTTGCGGATCGACGCGCGGTCGGCGTCCGGCTGCGTGCGCAGCAGCGCGAGCATCGGCTCGATCGAGCCGAGCAGCACGTGCTCGTGCGAATCGGTCTGCATCCGCGTCACGTCCTCGAGCGCCCGCGACAGCGCGACGCCGTCGCCGAGCCGCTCGACCTCGTCGCGCAGGTCGGTCAGCAACGCGGCCCGGCGATCGGGTGCGACGAGCGCCGTGTCGGCAATCGTGTCGGCCGCGCGCGCGAGCAGGTACGCGAGGCCGACCGGGTCGCGCATGCCGTCGGGCAGCACGCGCAGCGTCAGGTAGAAGGAGCGGGAAACGTTCTTCAGCAGGTCGCCGAGCAGGAAAGCGGAATCGGTTCGAGTGGTCATGGGTCGGGAAAAATCGGCCGGCGCGGGCCCCGGACGCACATGGGCGCCGGGCACCCGCGCCGGCCCGCGAGTCGCCGCATCGTCGCGCCAGGCGGGCGTCGGCCCCGGCGCGGCGATGCAAAATTCCCGCAAGTTTAGTGCATCCGGCGGCCGGCCTGCCCGAGACGGCCGGAATGCGCGTCACGCCAAGCCGCATTCAACCGCCCTGCCACCGGCATCGCGCCCCAAAAATAGAAAATGGAAAGGCACAAGTAATATATATGTAATTATTCAGTGCGACGATCGCGTCCCATTCGACTCCGTGCGACACGCCACGACAGCCGCACCGCCGGATCGATCGCCCCTTTCCGACTCTCGTTTCAAAGGTTCATCGCCATGCTCTTCAAGCGCCCGACCTCCCTGCGCTACGTCCCGTTCGCCTGTGCCGCCGCGTTCCTGCTCGCCGCGTGCGGCGGCGACGACGTCTCGTCCGATCCCACCCAGCCGATTTCCGCGAAGGTCCAGGTGGTCGGCCATCGCGGCGCGAGCGCGCTGCGCCCCGAGCACACGCTCGCGTCGTACCGCAAGGCTATCGAGGACGGCGCGGACGTGATCGAACCCGACCTCGTGTCGACCCGCGACGGGGTGCTCGTCGCGCGTCACGAGAACGAGATCTCGGGCACGACGAACGTGTCGACGCTGCCGCAGTTCGCGAGCCGCAAGGCGACCAAGACGATCGACGGCGCGGAGCTGACGGGCTGGTTCACCGAGGATTTCACGCTCGCCGAGCTGAAGACGCTGCGCGCCCGCGAGCGCATTCCGCAAGTGCGCCCCGCGAACACCGCGTACAACGACCAGTTCGAGATCCCGACGTTCGACGAGATCGTCGCGCTCGCGAAGCAGATGTCCGCGCAGACCGGCCGCACGATTCACCTGTATCCGGAAACCAAGCATCCGACCTACTTCCAGTCGATCGGCCTGCCGCTCGAGGACCGTCTCGTCGATGCGCTGCTGAAAGACGCGTACACGGCGCGCACCGCGACCGTCTACATCCAGTCGTTCGAGGTCGCGAACCTGAAGACGATCCGCAACCGGATCAAGTCGAGCCAGCCGAACTGGAAGCTCGTGCAGCTGATGGACGAAGCCGGCCAGCGCCCGTACGACTTCGTGAAGGCGAACGACAAGCGCACCTACGGCGACCTGTCGACGCGTGACGGCATGCGCGAGATCGCGACCTATGCGAACGGCGTCGGCCCGTACAAGACGTCGATCATCGCGGTCGCCGCGGACGGCACGCTGCAGCAGCCGACGTCGTACGTGCGCTACGCGCACGAGGCCGGCCTCGTCGTGCATCCGTACACGTTCCGCCCGGAGAACAACTTCCTGCCCGCGTCGCTGAAGGATGGCGGCACGCCGGCCACGCGCAACACGGCCGGCTCGGTGCGCGAAATCCAGGCGTACCTGCGCGCCGGCATCGACGGCTTCTTCACCGACGATCCGGCCGTCGGCCGCACGGCGGTCGATACGTTCAAGCGCTGACCGGCCCGCTGACCGGGCGCGACGCACGACGCGCCGCACCCGGTTGCATTGCATCGGTCAGATCACGTTGAAGTGATGCGTGCCGTCCCGCTTCAACTGATCGACCAGCCCGTACTCCCAGTCGAGATACGCCTGCATCGCGGCCGCCGCGTTGTCGGTGCCTTCGTATGGGCGCCGGTAGCGGTCGACGCGCGGTGAGGCCAGATGCGTCTCGCCGCTTTCGAGCGGCAGCCCGGCGTCGATCCATGCGGCCGTGCCGCCGGTGAGCACCGAGATGTCGGCCGAAGCCGGCAGCAGCGCGCGGGCATCGTCCGCCGCGAACCGCGCCAGCAGGCTCGACCCGCACGTGAACACGTAGCGCTTCGCGGGCGGAATCGCCGCGAGCGCGTCGCGCAGCTGCGCACGCACCGCGAACCACGCACCCGGAATATGCCGCTTCACGTAGTTCGCGCTGGCCGTCACGTCGACGATCGCCAGTTCGCCCGGCGCGGCCTCCTTCAGCCAGCCCGCGAGCGTCGCGGGCAAGATGTCCTTCACGGCCGGCGTCGCCGGCACGTCGCGCGGCGGCTGGCCCCGCTCGTCGAACTGCGCCTTACCGTCCTCCGGTTCGACCACCCGCACGTCCCAGCCCATCTGCGCGAGCCACGACGCGGTCATGTCGGCGCGCACGCCGTCGTCATCGGCAAGCACGATCCGCGCGCCGCGCACGGCCGCGTGATGGTCGGTCTCCTGCACGAGCTGGCCGCCCGGCGTGCTCAGGAAGCCCGGCAGATGGCCGGCTTCATATTCCTCCGGCGTGCGCACGTCGAAGCGGTACAACGTACGGCCCGGCGCGTCGAGCGCGGCGACGTCCGCGAGCGCGATGCGCGGCACGCCCGCGCGCTCCGCCGCCGCGCGCGC
>NZ_JAAGPH010000213.1:0-9443 GCF_017104705.1 Burkholderia sp. Se-20373
CGCGCCGGCGGCGCCCGTGCCGTGGCAGGTCACGCAGACGGCCTTGTAGACGGCCTCGCCGGTCTTGTACGTGCGGGGCGCGTTGGCGTCCTTCACGTCGACCTTGGCGAGCGGGGCGACACGTGCGGCGACCTGTTCGTCGGATAGCGCGTCCGTGCCGGCGCCGGAACGGAACGCATGGTTCGCATAGTTGGCGAACAGGACGATCAGGATGATCGGAATCGCGAACGACGCGATGATGACGGCAATCAGCTGCCCGGGGGTTTTGACGGGAGATTCGTGGGGTGCTTCGCTCATGCTTGCCTCGTCTCCGTGATTAGGAATTGTGAGCGCGGTGCAACGGCAAATGGCAGTCCAATGAAGCCCGGTCGATTATAGACGGAACGTTTACATCACGGCGAGCGGTGCGATGGCGCGTGTTTACCCGCACGCGGCGCGGCCCGGCGGGGATTCGTCGGGCAAGGTGGACGCGTCATGGGAAACCGGGTATCCTTGCCGTCTTGCCAATCGTGGGCGGCCTGTATATTGGGGTCGCTTCACTGTCACAGGCGCCCGTAGCTCAATGGATAGAGTACTGCCCTCCGAAGGCAGGGGTTGCTGGTTCGATCCCAGCCGGGCGCGCCAAGCCTAGTCAGGCTCTCAGCGGTTTTCTCCGTTCGTCGCACTGTCTCGTTGCAGCTGAATTGCAGCTGGCACCGGCACGCGCTCGGCCGTCAGCGGCGTGACCCATTGCGCGAGGTGGTCGGCCGACAGGTGCGCGTACCGCTGCACCATTTCCATCGTCTCCCATCCGCCCAGCTCCTTGAGCACCTGCAGCGGCGTGCCGCGCTGCACGTGCCAGCTCGCCCACGTGTGACGCAGGTCGTGCCAGCGGAAATCGCTCAGGCCGGCACGCTGCAGCGCCTTGGCCCAGGCAGCCGTCGCCGTCTGGTAGACCGGCCGGCCGCGGTAGGTGAACACGCTGTCCGCGCAGTCCGGTGCCCGCGGGTTCGCGTGCTGGCGGTGTAGTACCGCGATCGCGGTTTCCGAAAGCGGCACCGTGATGGCCTTGCGCGCCTTCGCCTGGTCGGGATGGATCCACGCGACGCGCCGCGCGAGGTCGACTTGCGACCACCGCAGCCCCGTTACGTTGGCGCGGCGCAGGCCGGTCTCGAGACTGAAGCGCGCCATGTCGGCGAGATGCGCGGGCAGTTCGGCGAGCAGCCGCTCCGCTTCGGCCGGGGTCAGCCAGCGGATGCGCTTCGAGACGATCTTCACGCGTTTCGTGACCGGCGCGCGCTCCAGCCATTCCCATTCGACCGCCGCATTCAACACCGACTTCAGCACGCCGATCACGCGACGCACGGTGCCGTCGCTGACGGCCCGGTCGGTCTCGACGATGCCGTGCCGGGTGCGCACCGTGCGCGGCTCCCGGCGCTTCGCGAGCGCGATCGCGTCGACGCGGTTCCGGTCGATATCGGCGAGCGCGACGCCGGACAGGTGCCGGTCGAGCCAGCGCAGGTGAATCTTCGACGTTTCCAGGCTGGCGAGCCCCGCGCGTTCGCCGACGTAGCGCACGACCGCGTCGTTCCACGAATGGCGCGGCTTCGTGCCGAGCCGCGCCTGATTCCACAGGTCGACCTTCAGCCGGTCGTGGAATTCCTGGGCCTGCGCTTTGTCGCGGGTGCCAGTGCTTCCCTGTATCGGCGTTCCGCCGCCAGGGGGGTACAGCTTGTATTGCCAGTTGGGGCTGGTCTTGCGCTTGTAGAGCGACATGGGCGGGTTTCCTCTTTCGGATCGTGATGGGCGACGGGCGGGAGCCATTCGCCGGCGAGGTAGCGCTGCAGGGCGGCGACGGAAAAGATCCAGCGCTTGCCGACTTTGCGGCCGGGCAGCGCGCCGGCCCGGGCCTTCAGGCGCACCGTTTCGGGATGGGCGCCGAGCAGCGCCGCGGCGCCGGCCAGGTCGACGGTGGCCGGATGCGGGCTGTCGGCAGGCCGCGCGCCGGGCGGGCACGCAGCGCAACTCGTGGAATCGTGGTTTGCGTGTGAAGAGTGCATAACACGTTGATGTTCAAGCGTTTTGTTGGCCATCGGTTGCCATCATTCAGGCGTGGCGAGCGCGTGGAACCCGTGGCGCGGAATTGCTGCATCGGCGGCGACCGATGGCAATGCGGCGCCGACTCGTGGCGCGCGATGGCGGCTCGTCGCCGTGGCTTCCCGGTTCTCTTTCTTCTTTTTCTTCAATGAGTTGAAGAGAGAGGAAGAAGAAGGGGAACGCCGCCGGCGCGCCAGCCGGACTCATGGCAAACGCGGCATGACACGTGGCGAACCCGGCGTGAGGCAGGGCGCCAGTTTCCTCAGGAATCAAGGACTTGCGAGCCGTCACCGGCGACAACCACGACTCGCGTGCGCTGCCTGCCGGCTCCCGACGGGCGCCGCCGCACGATGACGGGCCGGACAGGGCGCGGCTCATGCGCGGCCGCCTTGCAGCGCGTCGGTCGCCAGATCCTCGCGCACCGACACGTGGAGGCCGAATGCGGCCAGGCGCTCGAGCGACACCGGCGTCAGGTACGGCACGCGGCGCATGTAGATGCGGCGCTCGACCTCCTTCTCGCCGACCACGACGCCGGCGTGCTTGAGCTGCGCCTTGAACACACGGTCGGACTTCACCGGCAGGCCGTTCCACTTGTCGCGCAGCGCGCTCGTGTGCGCGAGGTGATCCATCACGTGCCCGGTGCGCAGCAGCAGGCAGAATTCGCCGTCGACGGTGTCGAACGTGTACGGATGCTTGTAGTTGCCGCCGTCGATTTCCGACAGCACCGTTTCCATGATCCAGACCCACGGCTCGCGGTCGGCGCTGGTTTCGGCGACGTGGCCGTTCATCTCGGCGATCAGGTCGCGCGGGAACTCGCCTTCGCTCGGATCCATGCCGGCGAATTCGCACAGGTAGCGCCACGCGAGCCCGATCGCCGCGTAGTTGCCGGCCATCCGCCGCGCGCCGTCGTCCTCGCCGCTCGCGCGGCAGCCGGCGAGCGCCTGGTCGCGCAGCGCCGCGTACTGGTCGAGCGCGGTGCGCCGGTCGAGGCCGGTCAGGAACTCGAGCCATTGGCGGACCGGGAAGCGCGGCAGATCGTCGGGCAGCAGCGGCCCGCGCTTGCCGGTCAGCGTCGTGCGCACGAGCTTGCCGAGCAGGCTGCGCACCGGCACGTCCTCGCCGGCGAGCATCACCGGCGCGCACAGCAGGTATTCGGTCATGTCGGTGCCGCGCCGCGTCACCGTGTACTGGTAGTTCTCCTGCAGCAGCCCGACCGCCTTGTCGATCACGTCCTGCCGCCGCGCCGACAGCTCTTCCCAGCCGACCGGATGGCTCGTGTGACTGATGCTGGTCAGCAGGCGGAATTCGGTCTGCAGCGATTGCCCCGAGAACATCGTGAACGCGAGCGAGCGCTCGAGCCGCTTGATGAGGGTCGACTTGCCCGCGCCCTTGTTCGCCTGGACCGTCAGATGCGGCCAGAAGCCGAGCAGCGCCTTCAGGTGGCCGCCGAGCGCCCACACGAGCGGGATCGTCGCGGCGTTCTGCCGGAACGTCGTCTGGTAGGCGGCGATCACGCGGCGCGCGTCGCTCACCGGGCCGCCCGGGAACGTGAGGTTGTGATACGGGCACTGCTTGTCCGCTTCGGTGAAGTAGCAGTCGGGGCCTTCGTTGACGATCAGCCGCCCGTCGCGCCACGCGAGCCCGACGAAGTTCGCGGCGCGGCGCGCGCCGAGGTCGGCGCCGCGCTCGAGGATGTTCACCATCCGCTTGAACGGCGCCGGCGCCCAGATCGGGCCGAACTTGCTCCACTGGTCGACGTTGTGCAGCTGGTCGTCGAGCATCACGCGGCGGATCAGCTGCGCACCGTGCCGCGGCGCCTGCACCGACACGGCGAAGTAGACGGTGGGCGCCTGGTCGGCGTCGCCCGTCATCGTCGACGTCGCGCTCGCGACGGCCACGCGGCTGATGCCGGCGATGCGGAAGCCGCACAGGTCGGTCATCACGGGCGTCTCGACGCCGGATTCCTCGTTGCGATCCATCTTGGTGATGTAGTTCGTGAAGTCGGGCCGCACGCGAAACCGCCAGTACTGTGCGAAATCGTGCGCCGGCAGGAAGATGCGCGGCCGGCCGCGGCGCGAGGCGTCGCCGGGCAGGCCGGCGACGAGCCACGGCTCGAGCTGGTCGAGCGCGCGTGCGAGGTCGGCCGGGCCGCGCAGCTGCAGGTAGTCGTTCACGTCGTTGATCGGCGTGCGCGTGGCGTCGCCGTCCGCCAGATCCGCCAGCCAGTCCGACTGGTCGACCAGCACCGCGCTGATGTCGAGCGCGGTCAGCCGTTCGTGGAGTGCCCACGCGGCCTCGGGGCCGGGGCGCTGCCCGGCGCGCGGGTGGCCTTCCGCGAACGGCTCGTCGTTGTCCAGGCAGATCGTGACCTGCTTGCCGCGCAGGAACGCGAAGTCGATGCGCTCGACGTTCGCGAGGCCGCGCAGCGCCAGCGCGGCCGTGCCGGGCAGCGCGCAGGTGTCGATCGACAGCGCGTTGATCGCGCTCTCGACGATGACCACGCGTTTCGCGCGGTCGAGCCGGCGCGCGTCGGCGGTCCAGCCGTAGCCGGCCTTGTCACCCTGGGTCTGCGTCTTGACGCCGCCGTTGAGCGCGGGGTCGACGTAGCGCATGTCGACCGCGACGACGCGCGCATCGCCCGGCGCGCGCACCACGAACGCGGCGGCGGGGCCGCCGTGGCCGACGTCGCCGGCGGGAATCTTCGGGCTCGTCCACGTATTGAAGCCGAGCGTGCGTGCCGCGAACGCCGCGTCGAGCGCCGCGGCGGAGATGCCGCGGCCGCCGAGGTAGTCGCGCACGCGATCGCGTTCGGCCGTGCAGCGGTCGGCGATGTATTCGACGGTGGATTTCTCGCGGCGCTCGGCGGGTGCCGGGCGCTCGGACGGGAGGCCATACGCGTCGTGGAGATAGCGGACGGCGTCGGCCACCGTGCCGCCGCGCGCATGGATCACGAGGTCGATGCACGAGCCGCCGGCGTCGGCGCTGTGATCGCGCCAGCCGGTGCCGTACTTCGGGTGATTCGCATAGATCGACAGCGACGGGCTCCGGTCCGTGTGCTGCGGCGAATGATAGAGCGCGCGGTCGCCGCCGCGGCCGCGCTTCAGGCCGAGGCGGCCGGCGAGGTCATGCAGGTCGATGTGTCGTTTCAGTTCGTCGATCGAGGCCATATCTTCGTCATTGCTGCCGTTCGGGTTGCGGTGATGCGGGCGGCGCGGGATGGCCCGTCGTGGCCGGTGAATGGGCCAGCGCGCGCAGCGCGGCGGCGGATTGCGGGAAACCGAGCGCCAGGCGGTCGGCGAGCGCCGACACGAAGCGGCCGAGCGTGCGTTGCCGCTCGGGGCTGTCCGGCGGGGCGTCGAAGCTCAGCGTGTCGGCGGCCGCCGCGATGGCGGCGCGCAGCGCGGCGTCGTGCGGCGCGGGTTCGGTGGCGTAGCGGTTCATGGGCGCGCCTCCTGGTGATAGACCCGTACGCATCGCGCGGGGTGGCGGACCATCGCCGGGCGGGCGGGGCAACGGACGGCGCGGCCCGCTTGGATCGGGATCATGAGGTGTCCTTTTCAATGGCAAAGGCGATCCCTCGCGCCGTTCAGGCACGATGCGAGGGAAACGCGGGAACGAGGGGTTAGGGCGTCAGACGGGCAGCTCGAGTTGCGCGGCCAGGCGTTCGCGGACGTGCGGCGAAAGCGGCAACTGCAACGCAAGGTTCGGGACGGCGGACGGCGACAGCGTGCGGGCGAATTCCATGTTGACGACGTACGTGTGGCCGCACTCCGGATTCGCGCACTGGAACGTGATTTCGCGGAACGTCAGCGACATCTCACGGCTGCTGCGCGCGGTGGCGCGAGTGCGGCAGTGCGGGCAACGGTTCAGGATTCGCATGGGGTCGTGCTCCGGGCGAGAGTCTGCGCAGGGCCGATCGGACGGTGGGTTGCGCGGGCGATCCGGCTGCATCGCTGGCCGATCGGCGGATGGGTGCGGGCGTGCGCGCGGTTCACAATCGACACTGCGGGCACGGACGGTCGGGCGCGTTCGACGGTGCGGAACATGAGGGCGCCCGGTTCAACGGCCGGCGGTGCGCGAGCGCGGCGCCGCGATCGCGCGCAGGTGGCTCGCGCCGATGCGGATCAGTTCGCGCGCCATGCTGGAGATCGAGCGGTTGCGCTGCGCGGCGAGCTGCTCGAGCTCGCCGCGCTCGGCCGGCGTCAGCCCGACGTAGACGGGTTTGTCCGACATCGTGCCGCGCGGCGAACGGCGCGGGCCTTGGGGAGTAGTCATGGTCGGTATACTTTGTCGAGATAGTCTTGCGTTACGGTAAGGCCAGTGTAATGAGCAAAAAACAGCGCGTCAATTGTTAATGGGTAATTTATGACACAAATCGGGAGTCGCTTGCGGGACGAGCGCTTGCGGATCGGGCTCAGCCAGGACGAGTTTGCGACCGTGGGCGGTGTCGCGAGGCGCTCGCAGTCGGCGTACGAGTCGGATGAGCGCTCTCCCGACGCGTCCTATCTGCTGGCCGTTCGCGAGATCGGTGTCGATATCGGCTACGTGCTGACCGGCGAACGGTCCGCCGCAGGGGAACCGGCGTCGGAGGCCGGCGGCCGCGACGCGGACGAGGCCGACGTGCTGGCGATGTACCGGCAGCTCAACGATGCAGGCAAGGCATCGCTGCACGCGTTTCTCGCCAGTTGCATCAGCACGGGCGCGATGGTGCAGGCGGCGCCGGCGCGACGCGCGAAGCGCCTGCCGGAGAATCGCCGTGCGGCCCTCGATCAGCGCACGGCGGAAAACGTCGAGCGGGCGATGGCCGAGGTCGAACGGCTGAAGTCCGAGCGCGCGGCGAAGCAACCGAAGAAATAAGCGGCCGCGCGGCCCGGCGCACGCGCTGCTGCGCATGCCGGCGGCGCGCTGCGCGCGGTCGCACGTAGCCCGATCCGGGCCATGGCGCAGGCGGCCCGTCCCCTTTCCGTTTTCCCGATTCCACGGCGGTGCGCCGAGCGCGCCGCGCAAGCGCATCGGATAAAATCGGACGAATCACTGTATATCCATACAGTATTGGTTTAGCATTCTGAAAGCCGGTGAGCTGGCGGCGGGGCGTTCCGAGGCGACCCGTCGTGTCAGGCGGCCCCCGGTGGATGACTGAGTTTGCGGAGACCGGAAAAATGGACACCAACAGGAAGCACGACATCGGGACGATCGGCGCGTCGGCGCGCGCCGACCATCGCGCGGACCCGCGCGGATCGACGATGGGCCCGCCGCGATATCGTCCGGACCTGACCGACGACGAGCGGGCCGACGCGCACGCAAAGATCGATAGCGCGATGCTGTCGGTCGGGCAGGTGCTCGAGGCCGCGCTGCAGGCGATGGCCAACCTGCGCGATGCGCGAGCCACGTTGCAGCAATGCGGCGACGCGCGGGACACGCGCGTGACGCTCGGCGGGCGCCAGCAATCGAGCTGAAGCGCCGCCACGCCTCCCCGCCGGCCGGCATTCGCTCCGGCCGCTGCATCGAATCCGAGCCGCCCACCCCGCGCATTGCGTCGCCCCGCCCACCGGGATCCTGACTTCGCCACCGCGATCGCCGGCACGCGATCGCGTGCCGGGCATCGCGGCCCTGCGCGTTACTTCACCCGTCAGCGCTTGCCGGTTCGACCCGACTGCTTCGGCGCATCGCGTACCTCGAGCTCGAGCGCGGTCGTGAACCCGCCGTCGCCGATCGTATGCGTCGCCTTCTTCACGAGCCACGGCGTCTCGTCGATTTCCGGCTTGAACCCCGTCACGGTGACGGGCATTTCGGGAAACAGTTCGGGCCGGCCCAGTGCGAGCGTGTAGCTCAGCGTCGACTGGCCGCGCTGCGTGCGCGCATAGTCGGCTTGCGCGGCCGCCCGGGCCTCGGCTTCCGTCGCGTAATCCTCGGGCAGCACCTTGACGTTCTTGCCTTTTGCGTCGCCGACGACCACCGACAGCCGCCGCGCGCTGCCATTCGAGTGATAGTGCGCGCGCACCGACGTGTAATCGTCGCGCTGCGCGATGTGGTAGCGATGCTGGTCGCCGCTCGCGCGGGTGATGGCCAGCACGTCGAGCGGCTTGCCGCTGACGGTCTTGCCGCTGCCGATCGGCATGAACAGCAGGCGCTTGTCCTTCACGGTCATCACCGCGTCGTAGCGCCTGGCGAGGCGCGTCAGGAACGACATGTCGGATTCCTGCGTCTGGTCGACATGGTCGATCCGCGTCGCGGCGAGCGTGGCGTCGACGGCGGCCGTGAGCCCGTGGCGCGTCGCGATGGTGCGCACGATCGCGCCGATCGTCTGCCGGTGCCAGCTTTTCTCGCGGCGCTCGTGCATGCCCTTCGTCATCGATGCCGAGCGCGCGCGGATCGTGATGACGTCCGGTGCGCCGCCGTGCTCGACTTCGTCGACCGTGAACGCGCCCTTGTCGACGAGCGGCTCGCCGACCCAGCCGATCGACAGCTTGATGCTCGCGCCGCGCTTCGGAATCGCGAACGTGCCGCGCGCGTCGTCGAGCACCAGGTCGAGCATGTCGGCCTCGTCCGCGCGCGATTCCGACAGCGACAGGCTGATGAGGTTGGGCGCGATCAGGCGCGACAGGTCGCGGCCGTCGAGCGTGATCCGATAGTCGGCCTGCGGCTGCACGCGGCCCGCGCGGGCCTGCGCATCGCCCGGCTTGCGTTCCAGCGTGCTCATTGCTCGTCCGCTCCGCTTTCGTCGTCCTGCTGCGGCTCGGCCAGCACGCCGTCGTCCACGCGCTTGAGCGTGAGCGTGAACGCGATCTTGCGCGCGATGCCTTCCTTCGTGTGATACGTGGCCGTCTCGTTGAGGCTGTCGATCACGTACGCGCCGTACACGTTGCCGTTCCCGTCGACGAGCACGTAGGCGTCGCCGGCGTCGCCCATCCGGGCGAGCGCCTCGATCGACGCGATCTCGCCGATGCCGTTGTCGGGGGCGACGATGCCGGACAGCGTGATCGTGTCGTCGCCGGCGCCGGTGAACTGGCTCGCATCGCGCACGCCGATGCGCGAGCTGGTGCGGTGCTTCCAGTTGCGCTGGCGCTGGAGCTCCTGGTACGGCGTGGTCGCCAGGCTGAAAACGAACTGGTCGAGCGACATCATCATGGGCGGGTTTCCTTCAACGAACGATCAATCGGACAGGCGCGAGCCGGCGCGCGACGCCTTCGCGCGTTCGGCGCGTTCGAGCTCGGCGCGCACCATGCGCGCGATCTCGGCCAACTTCTCGAGCAGGCCGACGACGCGCTCCGCCTGCTTCACGGTACGCACGAACGGCACCATGATCTCGACGTTGGTCAGGCCCATCTCGTCGCGCACGCGCTTCAGTGCACGGCACTCCATCTCGA
>NZ_JAAGPH010000214.1:0-9315 GCF_017104705.1 Burkholderia sp. Se-20373
CACCGCGTGGGCCTGGGGCGGGTGGAGCGCGGTGTGCGGCGTGGGGTTTGCGTTCGCCGGCGCGGCCGCCGTCTTCGCGATCGCGGCCGGACGCGGCGCCGGCGCGGCGGCATGGACGCGACCGCGTGCCTGAGCGAGCGTGACACAGGCCCGAAAAGCAGAACGCCCCGCCCTCTTGCGAGGGACGAGGCGTTCGGTACGCCGGTGTCAGTACGAAATCAGTGACGAACCAGCGCCATCATCGCGCCAAAGCCGACGAACAACCCGCCGGTCAGCCGATTGAAGATCTTCGCCACGCTCTGGCTCTTCAACGTCGCGCCGATGCGCGTGCCGAACGACGCGTAGACGAGATACCAGCTCACCTCGATCACCGCGAACGTGACGACGAGCATGCCGAACTGCGGCAGCGTCGGCTCGGCCGCGTTGATGAACTGCGGCAGCAGCGCGGCCGCGAACAGGATCGCCTTCGGGTTGCTGCCCGCCACCAGGAAACCGTTGCGGAACAGCGTCCCGCGCGATGCCGGCGCGGCCTGGCGCGACACGGTGTCGACGTCGGCGGCCGGCTGCTCGTCGTCGACGCGTGCGCGCCACGCCTTCACGCCGAGGTAGATCAGGTAGGCCGCACCCGCGAAGCGCAACGTGTTGAACATCGCCGGCCACGCTTCGAGCACCGCACCGAGGCCCGCCGCCGACACCGACAGCATCAGCACCAGCGCGCTGAGGCAGCCGGCCATCGTCCACGTCGAACGCCGCAGCCCGTGCCGCGCGCCGTGCGTCATCACCAGCAGCATGTTCGGGCCCGGAATCGCCGACACGACGAACACCGTCGCCACGAAAAGCCACCAGGTATGCAAGTTCATGCCCGCCTCTGCGTCGATGTAAGGGAAAACGAAACGTCGATTATGCCGGTGCGCCGGACTTCTGTCGCGCGACGGCTCAGCGGCCCGCGCGGCGCAGCGCGACCTCGCCGAGCACCGCGAAATCCTGCTCGCCGCCGCCGTGCGCGAGCGCGTCGAGCAGGTTGTCGCGCACGACGCTCGCGACCGGCAGCGGCACCGACACGGCGTCGCCGGCTTCCAGCGCGAGGCGAACGTCCTTCAGCCCGAGGCGCGCCTTGAAGCGTGCGGGCTCGTAGCGCCGCTCGGCGATCATCGAGCCGTAGCCTTCGTAGACGGGGCCCGGAAACACGCTGCCGGTGATCACGTCGAGGAAGTCACGCATCGCGACGCCGTGCGCGCCAAGCAGTGCCGAGGCTTCGCCGAGCGTCTCGATCGCCGACGCGAGCGTGAAGTTCGCGGCGATCTTCGCGACGTTCGCGTGCTGCGGCAACGACCCGAACCGCCAGGTCTTCTGGCCGATCGCGTCGAACAGCGGCTGCACGCGGTCGATCGCCTCGGCCGGGCCGCCCGCCATGATCGTCAGGCGCGCGGCGGCCGCGACGTCGGGCCGCCCCATCACCGGCGCGGCGACGTAATGGATGCCGCGCGATGCATGCGCGTGCGCGAGCGATTCGGCCAGCGCGACCGACACCGTCGCCATGTTGACGTGGATCAGGCCGCGCGGTGCCTGGGCGAGCAGCGCGTCGTCGAAGATCGCGCGCGCCGCGGCGTCGTCGGCCAGCATCGAGAACACCGCGTCGCCGCGAAATGCGTCGGCCGGCGTGTCGACGATCAGCGCGCCGACGGCCGCGAGCGGCTCGGCGCGCTCGCGCGACCGGTTCCAGACCCGCACCGTGTGCCCTGCCTTCAGCAGGTTCGTTGCGATTGCCTGCCCCATTTCACCCAGCCCGATAAATCCGAGATCCATTTCCCGCTCCTTCGCTCCGTGAAGCGGGGAGTTAACCACAGATGCGTGGCGTCTGCAGGGCACGCGGCCAGCCAGGCGCGGTGCCATACTGCCCGCATGGCGACCGCGACCTTCCGCTTCCACGACGAACTGAACGCCTTTCTCCCGCGCGCCCGGCGCGACCGCGCGTTCGGACACGCATGTGCGCGCGATGCGACGGTGAAGCACGCGATCGAGGCGCTCGGCGTCCCGCATACCGAAATCGGCCGGCTGTGCGTGAACGACGCGCCGGCCGCGCTCGACCGGCCGCTCGACGACGGCGACCGGGTCGAAGCCTTTCCGGAACGCGCACAGCCGGCTGCCGTGAACGGCGCCACCGCGCCGACACCACCAGCGCAATGGCGCTTCGTCGCCGACGCGCATCTCGGCGGCCTCGCGCAACTGCTGCGCCTCGCGGGCTTCGACACCTGCTACGACAACCACTACCGCGACGACGCGCTCGCGGCGCTCGCCGCGCGAGAGGGCCGGATCGTGCTGACCCGCGACCGCGAGCTGCTCAAGCGGGGTGCGGTCGAGCGCGGCTGCTACCTGCACGCGCTGCAGCCGGCCGACCAGCTGCGCGAACTGTTCGAGCGGCTCGATCTCGCGCCGCACATGCGGCCATTCCGGCTTTGCCTGCGCTGCAATGCGCCGCTGCATCCACTCGATGCGGCTGCTGCCGCACCACGCGTGCCGGCCGGCGTCCGGCTGCGGCACCGGCGCTTCGCCGCGTGCGACGTGTGCCGGCGCGTGTTCTGGGAAGGCTCGCACTGGCGGCGCATGCGCACGGTGGTCGACGCGATGCGCGCGCCGCCACTGCCGCCGCCTGCCGGTGAACACGAGGCCTGAAAAAAACAAAACCCCGCATGCGTGAACATGCGGGGTCTCGCGACTGGCGGCCGGCGGTGCCGACCGCAGCGCAACGCGCTTCTTAGTTCTGCGCGCCTGCGTCGTTCGTGCCGGCGGCCGATGCGGCAGCCGCCTTCGCCTGGCCCTTCTTCGAGCCGTGGTGCTTCAGCTGGTGCTTCGGCTTGCTGTGATCCTTCTTGGCCGGTGCCGGCGCGGCTGCCGACGTGTCGGCTGCCGGCGCGGACGCCTGTGCGAATGCCGAAACCGATGCGAGTGCGAATGCTGCGGCGATGATCGAAGCGAGCGTCTTCTTCATTGTTCTTCCTTTAGCGGAGAAAAAATCAAACGTACCGGTAAGTAAAGATGCGAGGCATTCGCATCGGAGCCCCAGGCCGCGAGGCCGGCTTGCGCCGTGCCGTCGCGACAAAACCTGACGCACTGGTTCCATAACGCACCGTGTTCGCGGCAAGTTGACACGTTGCTTGCGCCCCTCGGGTTTCCCCGGGGGAGCACGCGTATCCCGGGTCGGCGCCCCGTCGGGCGGCGGCCGCGGCGGCGCTGCAAACCGGCTCGCGCACCGTCGGGGCGACGCTTATACTGGCGTCCATCCGTCCCTTTCCCCGGAAACCGGATCGCGGCCGGTCGCCAGACCGCCGCCGTCTCGAGGCGCTCAAATTGCCCGATCACAACCTGGACAAACTGAAGATCGACCGGCGTCCGCTCGCACCGGCGCCCCGCCGTCGCCGATGGCTCCGCTATGCGGTGGCCGCCGCGGTCGTCATCGGCGCGATCGCCGCCGGCCTCGCGCTCACCGGCCGGCCGGCCGTCGAAACCACCGCCGTCACGTCCGCCTACCCGTACCAGAACGACACGCAGCTCAATGCGACCGGCTACGTCGTGCCGCAGCGCAAGGCCGCGGTCGCGTCGAAGGGCCAGGGGCGCGTCGAATGGCTCGGCGTGCTCGAAGGCACGCGCGTGAAGCAGGACGAGATCATCGCGCGCCTCGAAAGCCGCGACGTCGAGGCCTCGCTGGCGCAGGCGCTCGCGCAGGTGAAGGTCTCCCGTGCCAACCTCGGCGTCGAGCAGGCCGAACTGAAGGACGCGGAGATCGCGCTGCGCCGCACCTCGGTGCTCGCGCCGAAGGGCGCCGTGCCGGCCGCGCAGCTCGACACCGACACGGCCCGCGTGAACAAGGCGCGCGCGACGCTCAACAGTGACCAGGCCGCGATCGCGTCCGCCGAGGCCAACGCGCAGGCCGCGCAGGTCGCGGTCGACCAGACGGTGATCCGCGCGCCGTTCGACGGCATCGTGCTCGCGAAGCACGCGAACGTCGGCGACAACATCACGCCGTTCTCGTCCGCGTCGGACAGCAAGGGCGCGGTCGTGACGATCGCCGACATGGACACGCTCGAGGTCGAGGCCGACGTCGCCGAATCGAACATCGCGAAGATCCGCGCCGAGCAGCCGTGCGAGATCCAGCTCGACGCGCTGCCCGACATGCGCTTCGCGGGCCGCGTGTCGCGCATCGTGCCGACCGTCGACCGCTCGAAGGCCACGGTGCTCGTGAAGGTGCGCTTCGTCGACCGCGACGACCGCGTGCTGCCCGACATGAGTGCGAAGATCGCGTTCCTGTCGAAGCCCGTGTCGGCGCAGGACCGGCGGCCCGTGACGGCCGTGCAGGCCAGCGCGGTCGTGGAGCGCGACGGGCGGCCGGTCGTGTTCGTCGTGAAGGACGATGCGGTGCGCGCCGTGCCCGTGACGCGGGGCATGCGGATCGGCGAACTCGTCGCGCTCGCCGGCGTGAAGCCGGGCGACACGGTCGTGCTCGCGCCGGGCGCGAAGCTGAAGGACGGCGCGAAAGTGACCGTCGCGAAGAAGTAGCGCACGCGTGAACGACGCTCCGCCGCCCCTCGTCGAGATCAGCCACGTCGCGAAGTCGTACCGGCGCGGCAACCAGATCGTGCCCGTGCTGACCGACATCACGCTCGATATCCGTGAAGGCGACTTCGTCGCGCTGATGGGGCCGTCCGGCTCCGGCAAGAGCACGCTGCTGAACCTGGTGGCCGGCATCGACCGGCCCGACAGCGGCGAGCTGCGCGTGGGCGGGCTCGACATCTCGCTGCTCGCGGAGGCGCAACTGGCCGAATGGCGCGCGGCGAACGTCGGCTTCATCTTCCAGTTCTACAACCTGATGCCGGTGCTCACCGCGTTCGAGAACGTCGAGCTGCCGCTGATGCTCACCCACCTGTCGCGCCGCGAGCGGCGCGAGCGCGTCGAGCTCGTGCTCGACATGGTGAACCTCGGCGACCGGACGAGCCATTACCCGTCCGAGCTGTCGGGCGGCCAGCAACAGCGCGTCGCGATCGCGCGCGCGCTGATCACCGATCCGGTGCTGATCGTCGCCGACGAGCCGACCGGCGACCTCGACCGCACGTCGGCCACCGACGTGCTCGCGATGCTGCAGCGGATGAACGCCGAGCTCGGCAAGACGATCATCATGGTGACCCACGACGCGCACGCGGCCGGCGCCGCGCGCTCGCTCGTGCATCTGGAAAAAGGGGAGCTGATCGATGGGCACGCCGGCTGACCGGCTGCGGGAGCGCGCGCAATGTACGTGCTGAAGTTGATCGCGCGCAATGCGATGCGGCACCGGCTGCGCACGCTGCTGACCGTGCTCGGGCTCACCATCGCCGTGCTCGCGTTCGGGCTGCTGCATACCGTGGTCGACGCGTGGTACGCGGGCGCGGCCGCCGCGTCCAGCGGGCGGCTCGTCACGCGCAACGCGATCTCGCTCGTGTTTCCGCTGCCCGTGAGCGACGAGAACCGGATCCGCGGCGTCGAAGGCGTGACGGCCGTGGTCCGCTCGAACTGGTTCGGCGGCATCTACCGCGATCCGAAGAACTTCTTCGCGAGCTTCGCGGTATCGGACAACTATCTCGACCTGTACCCGGAATTCATCATCCCGGCGCAGCAGCGCGCCGACTACGACCGCGACCGCCGCGGCTGCCTCGTCGGCCGCCAGCTCGCGACGCAATTCGGCTTCAAGATCGGCGACGTGATCCCGCTGAAGGGCACGATCTACCCGGGCACGTGGGATTTCGTCGTGCGCGGCATCCTGGACGGCCGTGACGACTCGACGATCACGCGGCAGCTGGTGTTCCACTGGGAATACCTGAACGAGACGGTGCGCCAGCGCACGCCGAAGCAGGCCGACCAGGTCGGCGTATTCGTGCTCGGCGTCGCGAACCCCGACGACGGCGCGTCGATCGCGCGCCACGTCGACGCAGTGTTCAAGAACTCGCTCGCCGAGACGCTGACCGAAACCGAGCAGGCGTTCCAGCTCGGCTTCGTCGCGATGTCGAACCAGATCATCGCGGCGATCCGCCTCGTGTCGTACGTGGTGATCCTGATCATCATGGCCGTGATGGCCAACGCGATGGCGATGAGCGCGCGCGAACGCACGGCCGAATACGCGACGCTGAAGGCGCTCGGCTTCGGCCCCGGCTTCCTCGCGCTGATCGTGTTCGGCGAATCGGTCGTGATCGCGGTGGCGGGCGGCGGGCTCGGGATCCTCGCGACGCCGCCCGCCGCGAGTCTCTTCAAGCAGGCGGCCGGCGGCATCTTCCCGGTGTTCAAGGTGTCGACCGAGACGGTCGTGCTGCAGGCCGCGTGCTCGGTCGCGGTCGGCTTCGCGGCAGCGCTCGTGCCCGCGTGGCAGGCGGCGCGCGTGCGCGTCGTCGAAGGCCTCAGGGCAATCGGTTAGGCGGGCACATGGCGATCCCGCTCAACTACATCGCGCGCAACCTGTGGACCCGGCGGCTCACCACCGCGCTGACCGCCGGCGGGATGGCGCTCGTGATCTTCGTGTTCGCGACCGTGCAGATGCTCGACGCCGGGCTCACGAAGACGCTCGTGTCGACCGGCGAACCCGACAACGCGGTGGTGATCCGCAAGGGTGCCGAAACCGAGATCCAGAGCTCGATCGACCACCAGCAGGCCAATGCGCTCGAAATGCATCCGGCCGTCGCGCTCGGCCCCGACGGCCGGCCGCTCGTGTCGAAGGAAGCGGTCGTGCTGATCTCGCTGGTGAAGACCTCGACCGGCAAGCCGTCGAATGTCGTGATCCGCGGCGTGTCGCCGACGGGCCTCGCGCTGCGCCCGCACGTGAAGCTCACCGCCGGTCGCCTGTTCGCGCCCGGCTCGTCGGAAATCATCGTCGGCAGCGCGATCGCGAAAGGGTTCAGCGGCACGCAGCTCGGCGACAGCCTGCATTTCGCGCAGCGCGACTGGACCATCGTCGGCATCTTCGACGCAGGCGGCAGCGGCTTCGATTCGGAGATCTGGGGCGACGTCGACCAGCTGATGCAGTCGTTCCGGCGCACCAGCTATTCGTCGATGGTGCTGCGCATCCCGAGTGCCGACGGCTTCGCGCGCTTCAAGGCCGACATCGACGTCGACCCGCGCCTCACCGACGAGGCGAAACGCGAGCAGACCTTCTACGGCGACCAGTCGAAGGCGCTGTCGACGTTCATCAACATCCTCGGCATCACACTGTCGACGATCTTCTCGATCGCCGCGATGATCGGCGCGATGATCACGATGTATGCATCGGTCGCGAACCGCGTCGCCGAGATCGGCACGCTGCGCGCGCTCGGCTTCAAGCGCACGAACGTGCTCGCGGCGTTCCTGCTGGAAGCGCTGCTGCTCGGCTTCGTCGGCGGTGTCGCGGGGCTCGCGTGCGCGTCGCTGATGCAGTTCGCGTCGTTCTCGACGACCAACTTCCAGACCTTCGCCGACCTGTCGTTCCGCTTCGTGCTGACGCCCGCGATCGTCGTGAAGACGTTGCTGTTCTCGCTGGTGATGGGGCTCGTCGGCGGGTTCCTGCCGGCGATGCGCGCCGCGCGGCTGAAGATCGTCGACGCGCTGCGCGCGCAGTGACGCGCGCCGCCGCTCACGTTCAACGTTCGCGCGGCACCCACGCGCCGTGGAACCCGGCCGGCACGCGCCGCGGCAGGTGCACGGTGGCGACCGGCCCCGCGTCGATCGCGCGCGCATCGAGGATCACGACGTCGCTCGTATCGGTCGCCGCGCGGTAGACCATCACCAGCAGCCAGCCGTCGTCCTCGTTCGCGCCGCCCGGGCGCGGCACGAACACCGGCTCGCTGTTCTGGTCGCCGGGCGGCACCGCGTAGCGCGTCGTCGTGCCGCTCGCGTGGTCGAAGCGCATCACGCCGCGCATTTCCACAGGGTTCGGCTGCTCGACCGCATACAGGTAGCGGTAGCGGCGCCCCGTCCGGCTTTCGTTGATGCGCGGCATCTCGATGCCGCCGTCGGCGAGCGGCCCTTCGTCGATCAGCCCGTTCGCCGTATCGATCACGTAGCGCCACAGCTCGCCGACCGGGTTGTCGGCGAAGCGGCCCGTGCCCGCGTCGAGCCGCAGGTACGACGGATAGCGCACCGCATCGAGCACGATGCACGACGCGTCGCAGTCGTATGCGTTCACGACGTGCAGGATGAAGCACGGTTCGACGTCGAACCACCGCACCGCGCCGCCGTGGCGCGGGATCACGCCGATGCGCGCGGGCCGGTCGTCGTGCCAGCGCAGCGGCATCCGGTGGCCCTGCTTCAGCAGCGAGAAGTCGTAGCCGACGTTCAGGTCGAGCAGCAGGCTGCGGGTTTCGGTGATCGCGAGGTCGTGCATCATCGACGGCGCGTTCAGCGCGATCTCGAGATCGACGCGCTGCACGCCCTGCGCGTCGGCCACGCCATAGCGCAGCCATGGCGCGCGCCAGTCCGCGCGGAATGCGATCAGCTCGCCGGTCACCGGATCGACCTTCGGATGCGCGGTCATCCCGCCGCCGAGGCCTGCGTGCCGCACCGTCGCGCCGAGCGAATCGAGCGCGGCCGTGATCGCGAACGGCGCGCCGCCCTCCGACAGCGCGAGCAATTCGCCGGCATGCTGCAGCACGTTCACGTTCGGATTGGTGTCGGGCAGTTGCGGCACCTCACCGGGCGCATGCACGGCCGCCCAGCGCTGCGTGCGCGCCCAGCGGTTCCGGTAGCCGGTCGCGCGGCCGCCTTCGAACGCGATCGCGTGCAGCATCGCGGCTTCCGGCCACCACGACAGCACGTCGTTTCCTTCGAAACGGCCGCCCGGCGGATTCGGGCCGTTGCGCAGCAACGTGCCGGCGAGTTCGTGCGGGATCGCGCCGCTCACGCGCAGGTCGACGAGATCGACCTCGTCGGCAACCGGCGCGATCGCGCCACGGTTCAGATCGAATGCGGTCATGGCGTCCGATGCTCCTGTCAGCAGTCTTCGGTGGACGGCGGCAGCTCGCCGCGCGCCAGCGCGAGCGCATGGTCGCGCACGTCGTCCGGCCAGCCGGCGATCAGCTCCGCGACGCGTGTCAGGTCGTTCGCATACAGCGCGCGCGCGGCCTCCTCGAAGCCGGGCAGGTCGCCGGCCATCGCCGACATGAAGTGATAGGCGCGCGCCTGCGCGTCGCGTCGCCGGTCGGCTTCCGCGTGGGTGCGCCGCGCGTCCTCGACGAGCTTGCGCAACGCGACCGACGCGCCGCCCGGTTGCGCGGCCAGCCATTCCCAGTGACGCGGCAGCAGCGTGACCTCGCGCGACACGACGCC
>NZ_JAAGPH010000215.1:0-9131 GCF_017104705.1 Burkholderia sp. Se-20373
TCGTGCCTGCTGCGCCGCGATGCGCCGGCGGCCGTGGCCGACGGATTCGTCGCGACGCGGCTCGCCGCGCCCGACTGGGGCCGCATCGCGGGCGGCTTCGATCCGCATGCGATCGACGTCGCCGCGCTGCTGCAGCGCGCGTACCCGGCCTGATGCCCTTTGGATAGCTTGGTAAGGCCCCGTTCGCCTTCGTTCGCCCGCCCGGAGTCACGATGAACCTCGTCGCCGCCCTCGACCGCGCCGCCCGTGCGACGCCCGACCAGCCGTTCCTCGTCAGCGAATCCGCGACGATCACCTATGCCGCCGCGCGCGAGCGCTCGCACCGCGCGGCAGCCGTGCTGAGCGCGCTCGGCGTCGCGGCCGGCGACCGTGTCGCCGCGATGTGCTTCAACACGCCGGCCTTCGTCGACCTGATGTTCGGCGCGTGGCGGCTCGGCGCGACGTTCGTGCCGGTCAACCACAAGCTGCAGGCGCCGGAAGTCGACTACGTGCTCGAACACAGCCGCAGCAAGGCGCTGCTGTTCGACGTGGCGCTCGCGCCGGTGGTCGAACGCCTCGTGCATCCCGCGCGGCGGCTCGTGACCGAAGGCGAGCTCGACGGCGTGCCGTGCTTCGACACGCTGTGCGCGACGATGGACGGCCTCGCGGGCATCGAGCCCGCCGACGGCGACATCGCGCAGATCCTCTACACGTCCGGCACGACCGGCCACCCGAAAGGCTGCGTGCACAGCCACCGCACCGTGACGCTCGCGGCGATGCAGGCGGCGCTCGCGACCGGCATCGGCCGCCACGAGCGCACGCTGATGGCGATGCCGATCTGGCATTCGTCGCCGCTCAACAACTGGTTCGGCGGCACGCTAGTCGCGGGGGGCACCGTCGTGCTGCTGCGCGAATACCATCCGCTGCGCTTCCTGCAGACCGTCGAGCGCGAGCGCGTGACGCTGTATTTCGGCGCGCCGGTGTCGTACCTGCTGCCGCTCGACACGATCGACGGCTTCGCGGCGTTCGACCTGTCGAGCGTGCGCGCCTGGCTGTACGGCGGCGGCCCGATCGGCCCCGCGCAGGCCGAACGTCTCACGCGTGCGTATCGCAGCACTGCGTTCTTCCAGGTGTACGGCATGACCGAAGCGGGGCCGGCCGGCACGACGCTGTATCCGGACGAGCAGATCGCGAAGGCCGGTTCGATCGGCCGCACCGGCGGCCCGGGCGTCGACCTGCGCGTCGTGCGGACGGACGGCCTCGACGCGCAGCCGGGCGAGACCGGCGAGATCTGGCTGAAGACCGACAGCATGATGCTCGGCTATCTCGACGATGCGGCCGCGACGCGCGCCGCGTTCGCGCCGGGCGGCTGGTATCGCACCGGCGACATCGCACGGATCGATCAGGATGGCTACCTGTTCATCGTCGACCGGCTGAAGGACATGATCGTGACGGGCGGCGAGAACGTCTATTCGAAGGAAGTGGAGGACGTGCTCGGCGCGCACCCGGACATCGCCGAGGCGGCCGTCGTCGGCGTCCCGCATCCCGACTGGGGCGAGACGGTCGTCGCTCACGTGGTGCTGCGCGCGGGCGCCGCGCCCGACGCGGATGCCCTGCGCGCATTCTGCGGCGAGCGGCTGGCCGCGTACAAGATCCCGCGCGAATTCACGTTCGCGCAGGCGCTGCCGCGCACGCCGACGGGCAAGCTGCAGAAGTTCCTGCTGCGGGTGCGGCGCGAATAGCCGCTTGTGCGGCAGCGGCAAAAGAAAAAGCCACCCGGCCCGAGGACCCGGTGGCTTTTTCGCATGATCGACGGGGCGGCGACAGGCGCCGCCGCCCCCGCGTCACGTCACAGGCGGCTTACTTCCCGCCGATGCTCTTCAGCGGCTTCCACTCGCCCTTCTCAACCTTGTACATCGTGATGCCGCCGTTCTTCAGGTCGCCCTTCGCGTCATACGCGACGTGCGTCGACGTCACGCCGGCCATGTCGGTCTTCGCGAGCAGCGGCAGGTACTTCGCCGGATCGGTCGAATCGGCCTTCTTCATCGCGTTGAACAGCGCCATCGCGCCGTCGTACGCGTACGGCGAGTACGTCTGCACGTCTTCGCCGAAGCGCTTCTTGTACTTGTCGGCGTACGTCTTGCCGCCCGGCATTTCTTCCAGCGGGAGGCCTGCCAGCGAAGCGATCGTGCCGTCGGCCGCGTTGCCCGCGATCTTCAGGAACGTCGGCGTCTTCACCATTTCGCCGCTCATCAGCGGGGCGGTGATGCCGAGCGTCTTCATCTGCTTGACCATCGGTGCCGCCTGCGAATCCGCGCCGCCGTAGTAGACGAGATCCGGCTTCGCCGCCTTCAGCTTGGTCAGGATCGCCTTGAAGTCGACCGCCTTGTCGTTCGTGAATTCACGGTCGACGATCGATGCGCCGCCTGCCTTCGCGGCCTTCTCGAACTGGTCGGCGAGACCCTGGCCGTAGGCCGTGCGGTCGTCGACGATCGCGATCTTCTTCATGCCGAGATCCTTCGACGCGAACGTGCCGGCCACCGAGCCCTGCTGCGTGTCGGACGTCATCATGCGGAAGGTCGTCTTGTAGCCCTGCTGCGTGTATTCCGGTGCGGTCGCCATCGCGATCTGCGGAATGCCCGCGTTCGCGTAGATGCGCGAAGCCGGAATCGTCGTGCCCGAGTTGAAGTGGCCGAGCATGCCCTTGATGCCGTCGTCGACGAGCTTCTGCGCGACCGTCGTGCCGGTGCGCGGGTCAGCCTGGTCGTCCTGCGTGTCGAGCACGAACTTCACCGGCTTGCCGCCGATCTTCGGGCTCGTCGCGTTGAAATCCTCGATCGCGAGCGCGATCCCGTTCTGCATATCCTTGCCGTAGTGCGCCTGCGCGCCCGTCATCGGCCCTGCGTAACCGATCTTCACGTCATCCGCATGGGCCGTCCCCGCCAGCGACATGACCGCGACGAACGTCGCGCCTGCCAGCTTTTTCATCGTGTGTTGCATAGCATCTCCTTGGTACCAGGGTAAATGGAGCGGCTTCGGGATCGCCTTGCCGCTTCCTATGTTTGATCCGAACGGCAAGGATGGTCAGCCGATCGTCATCAAATTCGCATTGCCACCCGCCGCAGCCGTGTTCACGCTCACCGAGCGCTCCGTCAGCAGCCGTTCCAGCGCGTAATCCTCCGCATCGCCGTTCTCGAACGCGCCCACCGACACGCCCTGCACCGACACGATCGGGCCCGGCCGCTGCGCGACGTCCTTCACGAGCGTCTGCAGTTCGTCGCTGTCGCCTTCGAACAGCACGGCGTCGAACGGCGCGTCGGCCTGCTTGCGCAGGCTCGCATGCGCCTTCAGCGATGCCGGCAGCGCGGCAACCAGCGCCTCGCCAGCGGCACCCGCGAACAGCGCGCGGTTACCGGTCGCCAGCACGGCCGCGAACTGCGCGCGCGCACCGCCCGGCGTCGCCGCGACACACAACACCGTGCCGCGCGGGCCGAGTGTATACGTGTTTCGCTCGCCCGTCGGACCGGTCAGCACCGCGGTCGCACCGGCCGGCACCTGGGCCAGATAGCCGTCGCAACGTGCGGCCAGCGCCGGCTCGCGCTGCTCGATCAGCCAGTCGCGCAGCGTCGTGAGCGCCGCCGCCGGGTTGCCGCGTGCGTCGCCGTCCACCGCGCCGTCCGCGATCAGCGACTGCGCGAGCGAACGCGGCAGGCCCGACGGACGCGTCGCGAGCAGGCGCTGCAGGTACAGCGCGCCGCCGGCCTTCGGGCCCGTGCCCGACAGCCCTTCGCCGCCGAACGGCTGCACACCGACCACCGCGCCGATCACGTTGCGGTTCACGTAGATGTTGCCGACGTGCGCGTTCGAGATCACGTGCGCGATCGTTTCATCGATCCGCGTGTGGATGCCGAGCGTCAGGCCGTAGCCGGTCGCGCGGATCTGCTCGAGCAGCTTGTCGAGCTGGCTGCGGCGGTAACGCACCACGTGCAGCACCGGGCCGAACACTTCGCGCTTCAGCTCGTCGATGCTGCCGATCTCGATCAGCGTCGGCGGCACGAACGTGCCGTGCGCGCAGGCGTCGGGCATCGGCAGCTGCGTGACGCCGTGGCCCTTGTCCTTCATCGCCGCGACGTGCGTGTCGATCGTCTGCTTCGCTTCACCGTCGATCACCGGGCCGACGTCCGTCGACAGCCGGTCGGGATTGCCGAGCGCCAGTTCGTGCATCGCGCCCTTGAGCATCGTCAGCGTGCGGTCCGCAACGTCGTCCTGCAGACACAGAACGCGCAGCGCCGAACACCGTTGACCGGCCGAGTCGAACGACGACTGCATCACGTCCGCGACGACCTGCTCCGCGAGCGCCGACGAATCGACGATCATCGCGTTCTGGCCGCCCGTTTCGGCGATCAGCGGAATCGGCTTGCCGTCCGGGTCGAGACGCGCGGACAGCGTCTTGTTGATCAGGCGCGCGACTTCGGTCGAGCCGGTGAACATCACCGCACGCGTACGCGCATCGGCCACCAGCGCCGCGCCGACGGTCTCGCCGGTGCCCGGCAGCAGCTGCACCGCACCGGCCGGCACGCCGGCCTCGCGCAGCAGGCGCACGGCCTGCGCGGCGATCAGCGGCGTCTGTTCGGCCGGCTTCGCGAGCACCGTGTTGCCGGCGGCGAGTGCCGCGGCGACCTGGCCCATGAAGATCGCGAGCGGGAAGTTCCACGGGCTGATACAGACCACGGGGCCCAGCGGGCGGTGCGTATCGTTCGAGAACTCGTCGCGGATCTGCGCGGCGTAGTAGCGCAGGAAGTCGACCGCTTCGCGGATCTCGGCGATCGCGTTCGGCAGCGATTTGCCGGCTTCGCGCACGATCAGGCCCATCAGCGTATGCATCTGCGCTTCGAGCAGGTCGGCGGCGCGCACCAGGCAATCGGCACGCGCATCGACCGGCGTCGCCTGCCAGATCGGCGCGGCGGCCACGGCGTGCGCGAGTGCCGCGCTCACGTGCTCGGCCGTCGCTTCGCTGACCGTGCCGACCAGGTCGCGCTGGTCGGCCGGATTGCGCACGTCGCGGGCCGGCGCGTCGGCGAGCGTGTCGTCGGCGAGCATCGGCGCGGCGCGCCACGGGAAATGCGCGCTCGCGAGCAGCGCGGACGACAGCGACGCGAGGCGGTGTTCGTTCGACAGGTCGAGGCCCATCGAGTTGGGACGCTCGTCGCCGTACAAGTTGCGCGGCAGCGGTATCTTCGTGTGCGGCGCGCCGAGCGGCACGACCTTCGCCGCTTCGTCGACCGGATCGGCGACCAGCTCCTTCACCGACACGGTTTTATCCGCGATGCGGTTCACGAACGACGTGTTCGCGCCGTTCTCGAGCAGGCGGCGCACCAGGTACGCGAGCAGCGTCTCGTGGGTGCCGACCGGTGCGTACACGCGGCACGGGCGGTTCAGCTTGTCGCGGCCGGTGACTTCCTCGTACAGCGGCTCGCCCATCCCGTGCAGGCACTGGAATTCGTACTGGCCCGGGTAGTAGTTCTGGCCCGCGAGCTGGTAGATCGCGGCCAGCGTGTACGCGTTGTGCGTCGCGAACTGCGGGTACACGGCGTCCGGCGCCGCGAGCAGCTTCTTCGCGCACGCGAGGTACGACACGTCCGTGTAGATCTTGCGCGTATAGACCGGATAGCCTTCGAGGCCGTCGACCTGCGCCCGCTTGATCTCGGTATCCCAGTACGCGCCCTTCACGAGGCGGATCATCAGGCGGTGACGGCTGCGGCGCGCGAGATCGATCAGGTAGTCGATCACGAACGGGCAGCGCTTCTGGTAGCCCTGCACGACGAAGCCGATGCCGTTCCAGCCCGCGAGATCCGGATCGAAGCACAGCGCCTCGAGCAGGTCGAGCGACAGTTCGAGGCGGTCGGCCTCTTCGGCATCGATGTTCAGGCCGATGTCGTAGCGGCGGGCGAGCAGCGCGAGCGCGCGCACACGCGGCAGCAGTTCGCTCATCGTGCGGTCCTGCTGCGAGCGCGAGTAGCGCGCGTGCAGCGCCGACAGCTTGATCGAGATGCCCGGGCCTTCGTAGATGCCGCGGCCGCCGGCCGCCTTGCCGATCGCGTGGATCGCCTGTTCGTACGACGCGTAGTAGCGCTGCGCATCCTCTTCGGTCGTCGCCGCTTCGCCGAGCATGTCGTACGAATAGCGGAAGCCGCGCGCTTCGTACTTGCGGCTGTTCGCCAGTGCTTCGGAAATCGTCTCGCCGGTGACGAACTGCTCGCCCATCAGGCGCATCGCCATGTCGACGCCCTTGCGGATCAGCGGCTCGCCGCCGCGGCCGATCAGACGCGTCAGCGCCGACGACAGCCCGGCTTCGCTGTTGGTCGTCACGAGCTTGCCGGTGATCATCAGCCCCCATGTGGCCGCGTTCACGAACAGCGACGGCGCGTGGCCGACGTGCGAACGCCAGTCGCCCTTGCTGATCTTGTCGCGGATCAGCGCATCGCGGGTTGCGCGGTCGGGAATGCGCAGCAGCGCTTCGGCGAGGCACATCAGCGCGACGCCTTCCTGGCTCGACAGCGAGAATTCGTGGATCAGCCCTTCGACGCCGCCGCCCGAGCTCTTCTCGCGCAGCGCCTCGACGAGCTTCGTCGCGAGCGCCTGCACGTCCGCCTGCAGGTTCGCGGGCAGGCGCGCCTGGCCGAGCAGGAACGGCACGCATTCCGGCTCGGGGCGGCGGTACGCCGCCGTGATCGCCGCGCGCAGCACCGACTGCGGTTGCACGTTCTGCGCGAACTCGAGGAACGGATGCGGCGAGTTGTCGTCGTCGCCGTCCGCGGACTGACCGTCGGCGAGCTCCGTCACGCCGCTGTGGCCCGACAGCTCGGGCGGCAACTGGCCGTGCTCGATCCGCTCGAGATACGCGAAGATCGCCTGCTTGATCAGCCAGTGGGGAGTGCGCTCGAGACGCGCGGCGGCGTCCTTGAGGCGCGAGCGGAGAAGGTCGTCGACTTTGACGCCGAGAGTCGTGCTTGCCATGGTGGGTTCGTGCGCCGGTGCGAGCCCGGCAATGTGGTGTGAGAGGATGCGCGAAATCCTACGGCACGCAATAAAAAGGTGCAACCAAATTACGAGATGGGTTGCACCCACGAGTTACCCAATATAATCAGCCACTTATGCGGTTGCAACCTAGGAGTTGCCCGTGGTCGGAGGATCGGTGTTTTCCCTGAGCGGGCCGGTTCGACATGCGTGCGCAACCGTCCGCGCGTGTCGCGGCGGACGAAAACGGGTTGCACTGGGTGCGGCGGATGGTGAGACGCCCGGGCGCGGGCGGGCGGCAAGAGACGATTCAGGGGTACCCGGCCCGGCGGCCGGGGTGCAACGCAGCGGGACGCAGTACGACGGCCGCATGCCGCGCCGCTCAGATATCCAGCGGATCGACCTCGACGCTCCACCGCAGCACGCCTTTCAACGCGCGCAGCTCCGGCTGCCATGCACGCAGCGCATGCTGCAGCGCCGCCCGCGATGCGCTTTCGAGCAGCAACTGCGCGCGATGCACGTTCGCGACCTTGACGATCGTCATCGGCACCGCGTCGTAGACGGTCACGCGATCGGCGCCCGGCAGCCCCGGCAACGCGGCCGCGGCTTGCAGCAGGAACGCGAGCGCGGCGTCCAGCGTGCGCCCTTCGGCGCGTAGCAGCGCCTGGTAGACGAACGGCGGCAGGTGCGCGTCGCGGCGCTCGCCGAGCGTCGAATTCGCGAAGCCGACGTAATCCTGCCGCCCGAGCGCGTGGTACAGCGCGTGACGCGGGTAACGCGTCTGCACGAGCACTTCGCCCGGCAGCCCGGCGCGCCCCGCCCGGCCGCTCACCTGCATCAGCTGCGCGAACAGTCGCTCGCTCGCGCGAAAGTCATGCGAGAACAGCGCGGTGTCGGCATTGAGCACGCCGACGAGCGACACGCGCTGGAAGTCGTGTCCCTTCGCAATCATCTGCGTGCCGACGAGAATATCGACCTCACCCGCATGCACATCGGAAAAGAGTGCCTGCGCGCTGCCCTTGCGGCGCGTGCTGTCCGCGTCGATCCGCAGCACGCGCGCGCCCGGCACGGCCTCGGCGAGCGCCTCCTCGATCCGTTGCGTGCCGCGCCCGAGCGGCGCGATGTCGACGTTCCCGCACTCGGGGCACGACCGCGGAATCCGCGCTTCCCAGCCGCAGTGATGGCAGCGCAACGCGTGCTCGGGCTTGTGCAGCACGACGTACGCGCTGCAGCGCGGGCAGCCGGCGACCCAGCCGCAGGCATCGCACGCGAGCTGCGGCGCATAACCGCGCCGGTTCAGGAACACGAGGCTCTGTTCGCCGCGCTCGAGCCGCGCCTTCAGTGCCGCGACGAGCGGCCCCGACAGCCCGCCCATCGACGCGCGCCCGCGCCGCCGTTCCTCTTCGAGATCGATCAGCCGCACGGTCGGCAGCGTCGCGTCGGCCACCGCGCGGCGCGACAGCGTGAGCCGCGTGTAACGGCCCTGCTCGGCCTGCCACCAGCTTTCGAGCGACGGCGTCGCCGAGCCGAGCACGACCGTGATGCCGAGCTGCTTCGCGCGCCACACGGCGAGGTCGCGCGCCGAATAGCGCAGCCCTTCCTGCTGCTTGTACGCGGGCTCGTGCTCCTCGTCGACGACGATCAACGCGAGCGTCGGCATCGACGCGAGCACCGCGAGGCGCGTGCCGAGCACGATCCGCGCGCGGCCCGTATGCGCGGCGAGCCAGTTGCGCGCACGCTCGCCCTCGGCGAGCCCGCTGTGCAGCGTGACGATCGCGTCGTCGGCGAGCGCCCCCGCGAAGCGCGCGCGAAACGCGGCCTCGAACTGCGGCGTCAGGTTGATTTCGGGAACGAGCACGAGCGCCTGCGCATCCGGCCGCGCGTCGAGCAGCGACGCGAGCGCATGCAGATAGACCTCGGTCTTGCCGCTGCCCGTCACGCCGTGCAGGAGGAACGGCGCGAAGCCCTGCGCGGCGCGGATCGCGTCGAGCGCCTCGGCCTGCTGGTCCGTTCGCGCCGGCTTCGAGCGCGGCTTCCATCAGCGCGTCTTCCGACGTGCCCGGTGCGAACAGGAACTGGCCGACGTGATCGAACATGAACGCGACCGAGCCGTCGGTGCCCATGTTGCCGCCGAA
>NZ_JAAGPH010000216.1:0-9249 GCF_017104705.1 Burkholderia sp. Se-20373
CGCGCCGCAGACGCCGGCCGGCGGCCCGGCGGCCGGCGCACCCGCGCAGAACCTGCTCGGCACGCTCGGCAGCTTCTCGCGCACCACGCAGCAGGCGGTCGTGTCGCACTACAACGTGCAGCCGGTGCTCGACCTCTTCGCGTCGGTGCAGGGGCGCGACCTCGGCGGCGTCACCGCCGACGTGACGACACTCGTCGATGAAGCCCGCGCGCAACTGCCGCCCGGTTCGTCGATCGTGCTGCGCGGCCAGGTGCAGGCGATGCACGAGTCGTTCGCCGGACTGCAGCGAATTCACCGTGTATTGCGGCGTCTGCACGAGCACCGGGTAGCTGACGCCGTTGCGCGGATCGAGCCAGAAGTTCGGCGTGGTCTGCGAGCTGCCGGACAGCGCGATCAGCAGGTTCTGCGCGACGTCGCGCTGCTGCAGCCCGGCCAGGATCGCCTTCGTGCGGTCGACGTTCACGTCGATCGCCGGTTCGTCGCCGGGTTGCTGGATGCGCGCGTCGACGAGCCCGCGCACCCCGCGCAGCTTCGCGAGCAGCGTGTTCGCGACCGCGCGGTTCTGGTCGAGCCTGTTGCCGACGATCTGGATGTCGATCGGCGCGGGCAGCCCGAAATTGAGGATCTGGCTGACGATGTCGGCCGGCAGGAACGCGAACGTCACGCCGGGGAACGACTGCGCGAGTACGTTGCGCAGCTTCGCGACGTACGCAGCCGTGGACGCATGGTTCGGCTTCAGCGTGATCAGCACGTCGGCGTCCCCGGTGCCGATCGGGTCGGACGTGTCGTACGTGAGGTTGATCCCGCTCACCGGCACGCCGATGTTGTCGAGCACGCCCGCGAGTTCGTTCGTCGGAATCACGTTACGGATCTTCGCTTCCACTTCGTCGGTGAGCCGTGCGGTTTCCTCGATCCGCGTGCCGGTCGGCGCGCGCAGGTGCAGGCGGATCTCGCCGGTATCGACCGACGGAAAGAAGTCCTGGCCGGCGAACGCGAACAGGCCGGTCGATGCGACGCAGGCGAGCAGGAACGCGGCCGCGAAGCGGCGGCGCCGGGCGATCGCCGCGGCGAGCAGCGCGCGATAGCGCAGCCGGACGGCCTCGAAGCGTCGTTCGAACGCGGCCTGGAAGCGCACGAAGCGGGCGAACACGCCGCGCGGCGGCCGGCCGTGGCCCTTCGCGCGCATCAGCGCCATCGCGAGCGTCGGCACCAGCGTGCGCGAGAAGAAGTACGACGCGATCATCGCGAAGATCACCGCTTCGGCCAGCGGCACGAACAGGTAGCGTGCGACGCCGGTGAGCAGGAACATCGGCACGAACACGATGCAGATCGACAGCGTCGACACGAAGGTCGGCACCGCGATCTCGCCCGCGCCGGTCAGGATCGCGTCCTCGAGTGGCGCGCCCCGTTCGAGATGATGCGTGATGTTCTCGATGGCGACGGTCGCGTCGTCCACCAGGATCCCGACCGCGAGCGCGAGCCCGCCGAGCGTCATGATGTTGATGGTCTGGCCGAGCACGGCGAGTGCGAGCAGCGACGTGAGCACCGCGAGCGGGATCGTGATCGCGATGATCAGCGTCGCGCGCCAGCTGCCGAGGAACAGCAGGATCATCAGCGCGGTCAGGCAGGCGGCGATCAGTGCCTCGCGCACGACGCCCTGGACCGCCGCCTTCACGAACACCGACTGGTCGTCGAGCGGCGAAATGTGGAGCGCCTTCGGCAGCCCGGCCGCGATCTTCGGCAGCATCGCCTTCACCTGGTCGATGATCGTCAGCGTCGACGCGCTGCCCGTTTTCTCGACGGTCAGCAGCGCCGCGCGCTTGCCGTCCACCCGCACGATGTTGGTCTGCGGCGCGTAGCCGTCGCGCACGTGAGCGACGTCGCGCACATAGACGACCGTGCCACCGATCGTCTTCACCGGCAGGTCGTTCAGCGCGGCCACCGTCTGCGTGCTGCCGTTCATCTGCACGTCGTACTCGTGCGTGCCGATCTTCGCGGTGCCGCCGGGCAGGATCAGGTTCTGCGCGTTGATCGCGTTCACCACGTCGATCGGCGCGAGGCCCTTCGCCTGCAACGCACGCGTGTCGAGATCGACGACGATCTGGCGGATCTTGCCGCCGAACGGCAACGGCACGGCCGCGCCCTGGACGGTCGCGAGCTGCGTGCGGATGAAGCTGTTGCCGAGGTCGTACAGCTGCTGCTCGGCGAGCGAGTTGCTCGACAGCCCGAGCTGCAGGATCGGTACGGTCGACGCGTTGTACGTGATGATGTTCGGCGGCAGCGTGCCGGGCGGCAGGATGCGCAGGATCGACGCGGCGTTGCTCGCGGCTTCCGCGATCGCGCGATTGATGTCGGCGCCGGGGTGGAAGAAGATCTTCACGACCGACACGCCGTTCAGCGATTGCGATTCGATGTGCTCGATGTCGTCGACGTCCGACGTGAGCGCGCGTTCATAGTTCGACGTGATGCGCTTGGCCATGTCCTCCGCGGAGAAACCGTTGTACGACCAGACGATGCTGACGACCGGAATGTCGATGTTCGGGAAGATGTCGGTGGGGGTGCGCAGCAGCGCGAGCGGCCCCGCGATGAAGATCAGCAGCGCGAGTACGACGAACGTGTAGGGCCTGCGTAACGCCAGCCGGACGATCCACATGATGGTGCTCCTCGAAGCGGGGAATGGACGCGCATTCGATGCGACGAGCACGCAGTCTGCCGGCGCGGCGTTGACCCGACCCTGACTCGAAGATTACGAAACCGTTATCCGTGCCGGCGCGGCGGCATCGGCCGTGCGGCGGGCCGCGCGGCGCGATGCGGGCGGGCCGAACACGCGCCGCCGACGGCGGGGCGCCGCTTCATCCATAATGTCCGGCGGCAAACCTTCGCTCATTCGCGTATCTCGCCGATTTCAGGAGCCAGACCGATGTCGTTGCGCACCGATGCAAACTTCTTCCGCCTTCTTGCCGACTCGTATCGCCGGCTCGTGAGCCGCCCGCTCGTGCCCGACGGCATGAGCGCCTCCGACGGCGCCGCGTGGCTGTACGAAGCGGCGCCGTTCGGCATCCTGGCGCACGACACGTCGGCCGATCCGGTGTTCGTGTACGGCAACCGGCGCGCGCAGGCGATTTTCGAATACGACTGGGATGAACTGACGGCGTTGCCGTCCCGTCTGTCGGCGGAGCCGATGGAGCGACACGAGCGCCAGGTGTTTCTCGACAAGGTGATGCGCGATGGCTTCGTGTCCGAATACCGCGGCGTGCGCGTGACGAAGTCCGGCAAGCGGTTCTGGATCGAACGCGCGACCGTATGGCAACTCATGGACGCGGACGGAATCGTGCGTGGCCAGGCCGCGATGATTCCGGAAGTAAGGCCGCTCGACGTGCCCGCATGAACGCGACGATCGACTGGCATGCGCGTCGCGTCGCGGGCCCGCGCGATGTCCGGCGAACCGGGTCGGCCCGCCCGCGACGGGCGCGAGCGATCGGATAACAAAACCGTAATCGAAGCCTCACCTTCAGGAAAGCGCGCGAATCGCAGAATGAATCCAACTCTTCATCACATCGATGGGGAGCGGATGTCCGGCCTGATCTGCGGACGCGAACACGCCATCTTGAGAGGTGAACATCATGAACAACCTGATTCGTGCAGTCCTGCTTTCCTGTGCGCTGAGCGCACCGATCGTCGCATTGGCGCAAACCACCGACCATGCGCTCACACGGGCCGACGTGCGCGCCGATCTCGTCCGCGTCGAACAGGCCGGTTATCGTCCGATCAGTAACGATCCGAACTATCCCGAGGACATTCAGGCCGCCGAGGCGAAGGTCGCCGTGCAGCCAGCGCAATCGGCCGCCGCACGGCCGAGCGTTGCCGCCAAGACCGCTGCGCCGTCGTTCGCCTCGCTCGCGTCGCTCGACACGCAGCCGTTGTACGAGCATCACTGAACGCGGTGGTCGACCGCCGTCCGCGGCCCGGCGACGGTTCCTTCAACGGACGGCACGCATGCCGCAGCGAGTCAGTCGTCGCCGTTCTCGAGCACGTTCTGCGTGAGCGCGATCGACGGAATCGTCGGCTTCAGCAACGCGCGGCGCGCGCGACGGCTCAGCCACTTCCAGCCGGCCACGAGCAGCAGCGCGACCAGCGGGATCGAGGCGATCGTCCAGGTCCCGTTCGGATAGTCGAATGCCATCAACACCAGCACGCCGAGCAGGAACAGCAGCGTGAGCCACGACGTCACGGGCGCGCCAGGCATCCTGAACGATACGTCGTCCACGTCGCCGCGCCTGACCGCGGCGCGGAACTTCATCTGGCACACGACGATGAAGCCCCAGGTGCTGATGATGCCGAGCGACGCGATGTTCAGCACGATCTCGAACACGCTCGACGGCACCAGATAGTTGAGCAGCACGCCGACCACGTAGATCGCGACCGTCACCAGAATGCCCGCGTACGGAACGGATTGCCCGCTCATCCGCGCGAGGAACGCGGGAGCCGAGCCGCCCATCGACAGCGAACGCAACACCCGCCCCGTCGAATACAGGCCGGAGTTGAGGCTCGACAGCGCGGCGGTGAGCACCACCAGGTTCATCACCGAGCCGATGCCCGGCACGCCGAGCGCGCCGAAGAACGTGACGAACGGGCTCTGGCCCGCCTTGTACGCACTCCACGGCAGCAGGCAGACCAGCAGCACGACCGATGCGACGTAGAAAATCGCGATGCGCCAGATCACGTTGTTGATCGCGCGCGGCAGCACCTTGCGCGCATCCTTGCATTCGCCGGCGGCCGTGCCGACCAGTTCGACGCCCGCGAACGCGAACACCACGCCCTGCACCAGCACCAGCGCCGGCATCAGTCCGTGCGGAAAGAACCCGCCGTTGTCGGTGATCAGATGCAGGCCGGTGCCATGGCCGGCCACCGGCATGCCCGTGCCGAGGATCGCCGCGCCGATCACGAGAAACAGCACGATCGCGGCGACCTTGACCAGCGCGAACCAGAACTCCATTTCCGCGAACCATTTCACGCCGATCAGGTTCATCGTCGCGACGATGCACAGCGCGACGAGCGCGAAGATCCACTGCGGCACGGCCGCGAACGGTGCCCAGTAGTGCATGTAGAGCGCGACGGCGGTGATGTCGACGATGCCGGTCATCGCCCAGTTCAGGAAGTACATCCAGCCTGCGACGAACGACGCCTTCTCGCCGAGGAATTCGCGTGCGTACGACACGAAGCTGCCGCTGCTCGGGCGATGCATCACGAGCTCGCCGAGCGCGCGCAGGATCAGGAACGAAAACGCGCCGCAGACGAGATAGACGATCGCGAGCGCCGGGCCGGCGGCCTGCAGCCGGGCGCCGGCGCCGAGAAACAGCCCGGTGCCGATCGCCCCGCCGATCGCGATCATCTGCACCTGTCGATTGCCGAGGGTCTTGTGATAGCCGGCTTCGTGCGATTCGAGCCAGCTGCGTTTGTCGGTTTCGCCGGTTGTCGACGGGTCGGGAATCGATGCCATGACGGGTTCCTCGCGCACGGATGGGATGGGATTCATCCCGATCGCGGACGATCGGGATCACCGGTACCGGAGGTCCGGCGCGCGCAATCGCGCGCGCGCGTCCTGATGGCGATTCGTCGGACCTGACGAAAGGCACGGTACGTCGCGAACGTATTCAGCCGTAATTCCGGTCACAAACGGAATGCAAATTTGGACTGGGCCGGTTCGAATCCATGCATAGGGTGTCGGCGCCGGGTGAACCGGTTAGGTAATTTGGTGCGCCGGCGCGCGCTGCGGGGGCAACCTTTACCGACGGCGCCGGCGCATGCACCGAAATGAGGAATCCGGCTCGCCGAAAGGTCGCCGAAATTTCTGTCTCGTGCCGGTGCGGCAAGCGTTTCACGGCGATGGCCCGGTTTTTGCTGGAGTGGTGTCGGCCGCGCAATCGTTGCGCGCTGCCCGACGACATACCAGACAAGGAAGATTCACCGTGAGCCCGACGACCCGACCGTTCCCCCGACGCACCTGGCTGGCAGCGCTGCTCGCCGCCCCCGTGATCGCGCTGTTCGCCGCCGCGCCGGCCCATGCCGATGCGCTCGACACGATCGCGAAAAACGGCACGCTGCGCGTCGCGGTGCCCGAGGACTATCCGCCGTTCGGTTCGGTCGGCACGGACATGCAGCCGCAAGGCTACGACATCGACATGGCAGGCCTCCTCGCCAAGGCGCTCGGCGTCAAGCTGAAGCTGGTGCCCGTGAACAGCGCGAACCGGATTCCGTACCTGACGACCAACAAGGTCGACATGGTGATTTCGTCGCTCGGCAAGACCCCGGAGCGCGAGAAGGTCATCGATTTCTCGAGCGCGTACGCGCCGTATTTCCAGGGCGTGTTCGGGCCGTCCGACGTGAAGGTGAGCGCGCCCGCCGACCTCACCGGCAAGACGGTCGGCGCGACGCGCGGCGCGCTCGAGGAGATCGCGCTGTCGCAACTCGCGCCGAACGCGACGATCAAGCGCTTCGAGGACAACAACGCGACGATCCAGGCGTTCCTGTCGGGGCAGGTGCAACTGATCGCGGCCGGCAACATCGTCGCGGCGGCGATTCTCGCGAAGAATCCGCCGCGCCGCCCCGAGGTCAAGTTCGTGATCAAGAATTCGCCGTGCTTCGTCGGCGTCAACAAGAACGAACCGCGCCTGCTCGCGAAGATCGACGATGCGATCGCGCATGCGAAGCAGGACGGCTCGCTCGGCGAGCTGTCGCGGAAGTGGCTCGGCCAGCCGCTGCCGGCCGGGCTGTGACGTAGCGCAGTGCAGCCTGACACGTCGCCGCGGCCCGCATGCCCGGCACGGCGCGTGTCGTTGTCCGAACCCGAATTCATCCGCTTCCCATGAGCTACCAGCTTCAATTCGGCGAACTCGCCGATTACGCCGGCGTGTTCGCGAGCGGCGCGGCGATCACGCTCGCGCTGACGGCGGTCGCGACCGTGCTCGGCGTGGCCGTCGGCGTGCTCGGCGCGGCCGCGTACAGCGCCGACGCGCGCGCGGCCGTGCGCTTGCGCCCGCTGATCGGCGCGTACGTCGAGGCGATTCGCAATACGCCGTTCGTCGTCCAGCTGTTCTTCATCTTCTTCGGCTTGCCGGCGCTCGGCGTGCACATCGACGAGTACACGGCCGCGATCCTCGCGATGACGCTCAACCTCGGCGCGTACTCGGTCGAGATCGTGCGCGCGGGCGTGGCCGCCGTGCCGAAAGGGCATCTGGAGGCGGCGTCCGCGCTGGCGATGTCGCGCGCGCAGATGCTGCGCCACGTCGTGCTGCCGCAGGCGCTCGCCAAGGTGTTTCCCGCGCTGTCGAGCCAGATCGTGATCACGATGCTGGGTTCGGCGGTCGTGTCGCAGATCTCGGTGGCCGACCTGACCTATGCGGCCGGCTACATCCAGTCGCGCAACTTCCGTGCATTCGAGACGTACTTCGTGATCACGCTCGCGTATCTGGCGATGGCGCTGCTGATGCGCGCCACGCTCGGCGCGATGGGCCGCCGCCTGTTCTCCCGCCGCATGCGAGGTGCGCGATGACCGATTTCACGTTCGGGCAGATTCTCGCGAACCTGCTGCTGGCCGCGCGCTGGACGATCGTGCTGTCGATCGTGTCGTTCGTATCCGGCGGCCTCGTCGGCCTCGGGCTGCTCGTGATGCGCGTATCGAATTCGACGGCGCTGCGCGGCGTCGCCAAGCTCTATATCGAAGTGTTCCAGGGCACGCCGTTGCTGATGCAACTGTTCATCGTGTTCTTCGGCCTGCCGCTCGTCGGGTTCGACGTGCCGCCGTGGGTCGCGGCCACGGCGGGGCTCACGTTCTTCACCAGCGCCTATCTGGCGGAGATCTGGCGCGGCTGTGTCGAGGCGGTGCCGAAAGGGCAGTGGGAGGCGTCGGCCAGCCTGGCGATGAGCTATGTCGAGCAGTTGCGTCACGTGATCCTGCCGCAGGCCGCGCGCATCGCGATCGCGCCGACGGTCGGTTTCGGCGTGCAGGCGGTGAAGGATACGGCGCTCGTGTCGATCATCGGCTTCACCGAGCTGACGAAGGTCGGTATCGCGATCTCGAACGCGACGTTCCGGCCGTTCGTCGTGTATGGCCTCGTCGCGCTGATCTATTTCGCGCTCTGCTATCCGCTCACCCGTTATGCGCGCACGTTGCAAAGGAGATGGCATGCCGCTCGTTGAAACCCGGGGTCTCGAAAAGAACTTCGGCACCCATCATGTGCTCAAGGGCATCGACCTGTCCGTCGAGCGCGGGCAGGTCGTGTCGATCATCGGCCGCAGCGGCTCGGGCAAGAGCACGCTGCTGCGCACGCTCAACGGGCTCGAGAGCATCGACGCGGGCACGATCTCGGTCGACGGCGAACGCGTCGATGCACGGCATGCGGACTTGCGTGCGCTGCGGCTGAAGGTCGGCATGGTGTTCCAGCAGTACAACCTGTTTCCGCACCTGAGCGCCGGACAGAACGTGATGCTCGCGCAGTCGGTGGTGAAGAAGTCGCACCGCCAGCAGGCGCGCGCGATCGCGGAACTGATGCTCGAGCGTGTCGGCCTCGGCGACAAGTTCGACGCGTTTCCGGAACACCTGTCGGGCGGCCAGCAGCAGCGCGTCGCGATCGCGCGTGCGCTCGCGATGAAGCCGAGCGTGCTGCTGTGCGACGAAATCACGTCGGCGCTGGATCCCGAACTCGTCGGCGAGGTGCTGGGCGTGATCGAGCAGCTCGCGCGCGAGGACATGACGCTGATCATGGTCACCCACGAGATGAACTTCGCGCGTGCGGTGAGCGACAGGATCGTGTTCATGCACCAGGGACGCGTGTGGGAGAGCGGGACGGCAGACGAGATCTTCGAGCGTCCGCAGACGGTGGAATTGACGCGGTTTCTGGGCAGCGTGCGGAACCCGGAAACGGTTGCGCGCTGACCGACACGGCCGTGCGGCCGGGCCGCGACCCGATGACAAGACCGTAATCGAAGCCTCACCTTCCGGAAAGCGCGCGAATCGCAGAATGGACACCACTCCCCATCGCATCGATGCGGAGCGGATGTCCAGCCCAACCTGCGGACGCGAACACGCCATCTCGAGAGGTGAACGTCATGAACAACCTGATTCGATCGTTACCTCGGCATGCACTTCTTCACGAACGAAGCCGGCGGCAACGCGATGCTGTACCTGAACCTGATCTGGGCATGGGGTCACCCCGAGGTGTACATCCTGATCCTGCCGGCGTTCGGTAT
>NZ_JAAGPH010000217.1:0-9068 GCF_017104705.1 Burkholderia sp. Se-20373
CGACGTCGACGTCGAGAGCGAGGTGACCGAGCTATTGGTCGACGAGAGGCCGGTCGAGAGCGAGCCGATCGAGCTATTGGCCGACGACAGGCCCGTCGACGTCGACGTCGAGAGCGAAGTGATCGAGCTGTTAGCCGAGGACAGGCCGGTCGAGGTCGAGGTCGACAGCGACGTGATCGAGCTGTTGGCCGACGAGAGACCGGTCGACGTGGAAGTCGACAACGACGTGATCGAGCTGTTAGCCGACGAGAGACCGGTCGACGTCGAGGTCGACAACGACGTCACCGAACTATTCGTCGAGCTGAGGCCGGTGGACAGCGAACCGATCGAGCTGTTGGCCGACGAAAGACCCGTCGAGGTCGACGTGGACAGCGAGGTGATCGAGCTATTGGCCGACGACAAGCCGGTCGAGGTCGAGGTCGACAGCGAGGTGATCGAGCTGTTGGCCGAAGAGAGTCCGGTCGAGGTCGAGGTGGACAACGACGTGATCGAGCTGTTGGCCGACGACAGGCCGGTCGAGGTCGAAGTGGACAACGACGTGATCGAGCTGTTAGCCGACGACAAGCCGGTCGACGTCGAAGTCGACAGCGACGTCACCGAACTATTCGTCGAGCTGAGTCCGGTGGACAGCGAACCGATCGAGCTGTTGGCCGACGACAGGCCGGTCGAGGTCGAAGTGGACAGCGACGTAATCGAGCTGTTAGCCGACGAGAGCCCCGTCGACGTGGAAGTCGACAGCGACGAGACCGAACTGTTGGTCGAACTCAGGCCAGTCGACAGCGACGAGATTGCGCTGCTGGACGACGACACCGTCGTCGACAGCGAATCCACGGCCACATTGGTTGCAAAGAGCTGCGAGCCGTTGATTGCGTCGGTACTGGTCTGGGAGATCTCGCCGGCCGCAACGTTCGTGACCTGGCGCTGGTTGGTCGAGCTGCCAACACTGACCACGCTCGTCGGATTACCGCCCGCGAACGTGCTGGTTACGCCGCCGACGGTACCGGTAGGCGTCGGGTTGGCTGCGGCCGTGGTGGAGCCGCTGCCCAGCGCGACGCTGCCGACGTTGCTCGCGACGGCATTCGGGCCGATCGCGACCGCGTTGCTTGCGCTCGCGTTCGCAGCATTGCCGACGGCGACGCCGCTCGCACCGGCTGCGTTGGCAGCATTGCCGACGGCGACACTGCTGGCGCCCGCGGCCGTGGCGGCTACACCGGCGGCGAGCGAGTTGATGCCCGTTGCGCCCTTGTTGTCGTAGTTGGCTTGCTGCACACCACCGTCGTTGACGCTGTAGTAGTGCGTCTTCGCGGCTTCGATCGCAGTCGAGGTCGAGGTGGACAGCGAGGTAATCGAGCTGGTGGCCGACGAGAGACCGGTCGACGTGGACGTGGACAGCGAGGTGATCGAGCTATTGGCGGACGACAGACCCGTCGACGTGGAAGTCGACAGCGAGGTTACCGAACTATTCGTCGAGCTGAGGCCGGTGGACAGCGAACCGATCGAGCTGTTGGCCGACGAGAGACCCGTCGAAGTCGAGGTCGAGAGCGACGTCACCGAACTATTCGTCGAGCTGAGGCCCGTGGACAGCGAACCGATCGAGCTGTTTGCCGACGACAGGCCCGTCGATGTGGAGGTCGACAGCGAGGTGATCGAGCTATTGGCCGACGACAGACCCGTCGACGTGGAAGTCGACAGCGAGGTCACCGAACTATTCGTCGAGCTGAGGCCGGTGGACAGCGAACCGATGGAGCTGTTAGCCGACGACAGGCCGGTCGAAGTGGAAGTCGACAGCGAGGTCACCGAGCTATTCGTCGAGCTGAGGCCGGTGGACAGCGAAGTGATCGAGCTGTTAGCCGACGACAGACCCGTCGAAGTCGAGGTCGAGAGCGACGTCACCGAACTATTCGTCGAGCTGAGGCCAGTGGACAGCGAACCGATCGAGCTGTTGGCCGACGACAGACCCGTCGAGGTCGAAGTCGACAGCGAGGTCACCGAGCTATTCGTCGAGCTGAGGCCGGTGGACAGCGAACCGATCGAGCTGCTAGCCGACGACAGGCCGGTCGAAGTCGAGCTCGACAGCGACGTCACCGAACTATTCGTCGAGCTGAGGCCAGTGGACAGCGAACCGATCGAGCTGTTGGCCGACGACAGACCCGTCGAGGTCGAAGTCGACAGCGACGTCACCGAGCTATTCGTCGAGCTGAGGCCGGTGGACAGCGAACCGATCGAGCTGTTGGCCGACGACAGGCCCGTCGAGGTCGAGCTCGACAGCGACGTCACTGAGCTTTTCGTCGAGCTGAGGCCGGTGGACAGCGAACCGATCGAGCTGTTAGCCGACGACAGGCCGGTCGACGTGGAGGTCGACAGCGAAGTCACCGAGCTGTTGACCGAGCTGATGCCGGTGGACAGCGAGTTGATGCCGGTCGAGGTCGACGTGGACAACGACGAGATCGAGCTGTTGGCCGATGACAGGCCGGTCGAGGCGGAAGTCGACAGCGAAGCGATACCGGTGGAAAGGCTGGTGTTGCTCGTGCTGAGCTGCGCAACCGTTACGGCGTCGGTCAGGGCGGAGCCGTCCGCGACGTTCGTGATGCGCCGGTTGGTCGCAGCTGTGCCGCCACCCACCGAAACTTCGGAGGTCGGCGCTGCCTGGTTCGTAATGTAGCCGGTGGTGGTCGGTGCTGCCGAGCCCGTCACGCTGCCCTTGCCGATCGCGACCGCGTCGGTGTACTGAGCGGTCGATTGGTAGCCGATCGCCACCGAGTGACTGCCGGTTGCCGAGGAGAGCGTGCTCAGCGCGACACTCCGGTCGCCTGATGCGTTCGCGCCGGCGCCGATTGCCAGCGCCTGCTGATTTGAAGCGCTCGCGGTATCGCCGAGCGCCACGGAGGATTGACCCGTCGCTTTGGTGTTGTTCCCGACGGCGACAGCTTGCTGCCCAGCGAGGCCATTTGTACCAATTGCGACTGACGCAACTGCCGTGCCGCTCGCGCCTCTGCCGATTGCCGTCGAATCCTGGGCGGCGCTTGCGGAGACGCCGATCGCCGTCGCGCCCAGCGCGGTTGCGCTGGAGCTGTCGCCGAGGGCGACAGTTCCTTGACCGATTGCCGTGGAATTGTTGCCAAGGCTGACCGCACCCTGGCCGATTGCACTGTTGGTATTGCCGATGGCCACGGCCCCGTTCGCGGCCGTGGTGCCGCCCGCGCTGCCGGCTGCCGTATTGTTGGCACCCATCGTCACGGCACCCGTGCCGTTCGAAATGTTCGGATCGCCGATTGCGACTGCACCGTTGCCGTTTGCCGTTTGGCCGCGGCCGATCGCCACGGCTCCGCCGGCGGTCGTGCCGCTGTTCGCCGTCGTTCCCGACGAACCGATTGCCACGTTCTGGCCCGTTGCGCCTGAGGTGACACCGTCGCCTTGAGCGATGCCGTACGCGCCATTGACGGTCGCGCCACGGCCGACTGCGATCCCTGACGTGGCGCTCGATGCGACGGACGACTGCCCGCCGATGGCGATGCCATCCGACGCTGCCGACTGTGCGCCCTTCGTCGCATTGCTGCCGATTGCAATCGAACCCGCTCCCGATGCGAGGGTCGAGTTTGCCTGAGACAGCGGCGTCGAGCCATTGCCGCCCGCGCCGCCGATCGCGACCGAGTTCAGTGCGCTCGCCGTCGAGCCGAAGCCGAGGGCTGTTGCGCCGGTGCCGCTGGCGGTGGTTTCGAGGCCGGCGGCGACGCCCCACAGGGCCGCCGACGACTGCATGCCGGTGGCAACCGCGCCGTTGCCGTTCGCCTGTGCGAATGAGCCATATACCGTGACACCGGTCCAGCCGTTGCCGTTGGCGTTACAGCCGGCCACGACCGAATACGTGCCGGAACCGTCGCTGGCCTGGTTTTGAGTGCCGCCCGGATTGACGCGGCCGACTGCGCCGTTGCTACCTGTCAGACACGAGCTACTTGTGGTGATTGTGTTTGCCTGGGCCAGCCCGGGAAGGCCGATCGCCAGTACAGCTGCTGCGATGACGGCAACAGCCGACTTGTTCGGCTTGCCCCGTGCCGAGTCGTGTTCCGATGCGGCGACCCATGCGCCAAGGGCTTCGTTCCAGATCGAGCGGTATGTGCGGTTCATGTCCTGCTACCTCCAAATATGCACGCCACACACCGGTCTCTTTTGTTAGAGGATTGCTCCGTGCGCTCGCGCGAATCTCAAAATTGATGGGCGGAGTTTATTGGAGGAGGATTTTTCAGATTGATAAAAAGTGATAAATAGAGGGTTTGAAAAGTTAAAGGATGGTTAATAGATCGTTTTTGATGCATTGACTCAGAATGTATTTGTAAGATGTAAGAATGCTTAGCGAAGGCATTTAAACTTCCGCGATTGAATGAATTTTCCGTATAAAAATCATGTAGTTATGGCTATTCTGTGTGATGGATCACACAACAAAAACATCGAACAGTAAGGTAAATGAAATAGCAAACGTTTGCGAGTCAAGCAATTCTTTCGCCGCTGTAATATTCGTGAATGCGCAAATGAATAAGGTGGTCGCTATCTAGTTAATTTGTTAATTTATGATTTATGTTTTGGCTTTAAATTGATTTTGCGGATTATCTTTAAATAGATTTAATTTGAAATATCGAACATCGGACTGTGCTGATTTGCGCGTCCAGGCCGCTGCGATGGCCCGCGTGACGGGCGTTTCGGGCCGGTTGGCCCGTCGAATTTGTAAAAAAGTGCTACAGGGCGGTGAACCGGACTGTCACCATTCATCTTTCGAATTTGTCCTATTGACTATTTCTGCGATTTTGAAAATCGAATGGGTTCAGCGACGGGGCAAATCCGTCAGGCAGGCGTGACGGCGTCGATGGTGCACCTGGCGGAGACAGGTTGTTAAAGAGGCTGTCCGGTGCCGTCGGCCATGTCCCCCAATCGTCAAATCCCGGGTGTGACAATTTGTCCGCGCGCGCCGAAGCCCCGAAAAAAAGGGCGGGAGTAAGTGTGTCCGATGTGCCACATTCGGCCGGTCGATGCAGGTCGGCGAGGCTCCCCACCGGATGCGATGGGTCGGCCTCGAGCGGACGGCGGGCGATGCAGCCCAGTGATGCGGCTCGCCATGGAAGGGCAACGGAGCGCGCAGCGAAGTTCGAACGCGCCCCCGGCGCGGGCCACCGAACGGGATGGAGGCATCGATCGTCGCGTATCGCTTGCTGCACGGCCGGATGCTGGCGATGCCGTTGCCGGCGCCCGGATCCCGGTGGAATTCAGCGGCCCGAGGATTCGAGCGTAGACGAAGGCGTTGCCCGGTTGCCCGGCCGGACAACCGGGCCAACCGGACGTCTGCCCGGCGCGGTGGCCTTACTTCTTGAGAAACCGCAGCGCAAGCCGCGCCATGCGCGGCACGAACATTGGGCGCAGCAGGCGCTTGTCGTAGCCGGCCATCCGCCTGTCGTTCTCGACGAGACACAGTTCGATCAGCTCGCGCGGATTGAGCGCATCGCCGATATCGGCGGTGCCGGTTGCCGGGAAGTTCGCGTCACGTGCGACGCCGTCGGAATCGATGCCGCGCGCGATGCCGATGCGCTCCCGGATCAAATGCACCCACACGGCCGCGACCCGCGCGAAGAACCACGGCCGGCGCCACCACGGGAGCGAGCGCCAGTACCACGCGTACCAGTTCACGAAGAACAGGATATGGCGGCCTTCTTCCTGGATCACGGGCTCGAAGGTGTCGACGAGTTCGGGCGGGAAATAGCCGGAGCGCTGCGCGGAACGGAACAGGCCGAACGCGAAGAAGCTGTCGATGCATTCGCTGAAACCCGTGACGATCCACCACCACTCGGGATCTTGCGGCGCGGGGTAGGCGGGCTCGGGGGCGAGCCGTATGCCGTATGCCTCGACGAGCTTCGACAGCACGACCTTGTGGCGCGCTTCCTCGCCGCCGTCCATCTCGAGCGCGCGGCGCAATAGCGGATTGCCGATCGTCGCCGCATAGGTTGCCACGCGAATCGATGCGCGGCCTTCGGTCTGCACCGCGATGTCCCAGATCGGCAGCGACGTGAGACGCTTGAGCTCGGCGGGTGTGAGCGCCGGCCAGTCGATCACTGCCGGCTTGTACGGATTGTGTGTGTCGAGCAGCATGCGGCAGAACATCTGCATATGCGCATCGGAACCGATCCGGACCGGACCTTGCCTGTCGAAGGTCCAGTTGCGCATTGCGTGATCTGCGGCTGCATGCGCTTCCTGCAGCGTGTCACTCATGGCTGTTGTTATGCGATTACGGGCCGAAAGATTCTTGCATAGCTTCCGTAAACGCGTATTTTCGAGCGGCCATGTGCACGCCAGCCAAGCGTGCGTCACGCGTTCGTGTCGACCCAGAGGCGGCCCCAGCGGGACGCGTAGGCCAGCGCGTGTTCTTCCTCGAAGAAGAAATCGATCGCGTCGAACGAAACGGCGCGCGGCGACGGGCCGCCGCTCGCTTTCTCGATCGTCAGGTTGGCGGCGAACAGCCCGTTCGGCAACCGGGCGGCAGCGGGGGCGACTTCGTAGCCCTTGTAGCGGATCGTACGGTTCATGGCGTGCGCGGAGAAAGTTCGGAGGTTCAGCGTACGAAAACCCGCCCGCGGCGTGAACCAATCTTTCGGCCAATGCAAATCACGCGGCGGGCCGAATTCTTATTGGTGCGGGGAAAGGACGGCAGGGAGGGGCGTCGACGGACACGACGCATGGCCGCGCGTCCGAATGCGCACCGCCCGCGCCGGCGAGTGGAATCGTCCGGGCGCGGGCGGTGGAAGGCGGGAAAATTACTGGTTGGCGATCTTCAGCACGGGTGCGAGCGCATCGACCGATGCCGCATGCGAGGCCGCGCGATGCGAGGCGAACGCGAGTGCGAACTCGGCCGCCTGCGTGCCGACCGTCTCGAGCTGCGCGACGACCTTCGGATCCGAGCAGCTGTCGGCGCTGTCGAAGCGCGTTTCGAGCGTGTTCACGGTCGCGCCGAACGGCGTCGGCCAGCCGCGCAGCGCATGCACGATCGACCGCAGCGACGTCAGCACGGTGCCGGCCGCCTGCCAGCCGTAGGCCGTGACGATCAGGCCGACCGCACGGCCGTCGAGATACGGGCGATCGTCCGCGCGCAGTTCCTCGAGCGTGTCGAGTGCGTTCTTCACGAGGCCGGAGACACCGCCGTGATAGCCGGGCGTCGCGATGATGATCGCGTCGGCCTGGCGCACGGCGTCGATCAGTTCGCGCTGTGCGTCGGTCAGCGTTTTGTGTTCGGGCGCGTAGTGCGGCAGCGTATGCAGGAACGGGCCGTCGAACAGCCGCGTACGCGCGCCGGCCGCTTGCGCGCCGCGCAACGCGAACGACAGTGCGCGCTCGGTCGACGACGCTGCCCGGGTGGTACCGCCAATGCCGACGACGAACGGGCGGCGGTGTTGATCGAATGCAGTCAAGGGGCGCTCCTTGGGGATGGCTTGCCCGGCTAAGCACAGGCTTAAAACCAGATGGTAACGACCCCGCCGCCACTCTGAAAACGACTTTTCGTTCTATCGATATGCCGCGCGGCAGGGGCAATCGTGTGCGCGGCCGCCCAGATCGATAGCAGAAATGCTTGGTTGGGACGGCGCGCCGCGGTCGATAAGATGGGCCCGTCTCCTCCATGATGTCTCTACTGACATGGGTTGGCCCCGCCGCGCGGATGCAGGCGGGGCTTTTTTTCGTCCCGGTCCAAAAAAAGGGGCGCGATGTGCCGGACGGTTGCCCGTCGCCCGTTACCTATTACTCGAACACCGGCCGCAAGAAGCTGCGCTCGTAGCTGACGATGCAGCGTGTTTCCTCCGCGTAGCGGAACGCGGCCTGGCAGGCCGGGTCGTCCATCGAGCGTTCGCGGTAACGCTCGTATTCGGCGAGGCTCGGGAACGAGAACATCGCGAGCGCGATGTTGTTCGCCCCTTCGGACGGCAGGAAGTAGCCGTGATGCGTGCCGCCGAATTTTTCGACGAGCGGTATCCACATCTTGCCGTACGTTTCGAACTGGTCGAGCTTGTACGGATCGATGACGTAGCGAAGGTAGCAGGTGATCATGAGCGCGCTCGGTGAGGGAAGCAACCCGCGAGTCTGGAAGGTGCCGCCGCATGTGTCAACGGCACGCGCCAACGCGTGATCTGGCGACGGGATGCGTTGCTTGCGCAAACAACGATCGGCGTTCCGTCATGCGTTCGCAACGACGCACGCAGAGCCAAAGCGCGCATCGTCGCAACCCTCGCTCCCGCACGCATTTCCCCAAACTTTTACGACATTTTTTCTTGCGAGGGCGGCTGGCGCGCTCATAGACTTCGGGCATCCCAACCACGGAGCAAGGCAATGTCGATACCCTGGAACGCGATCGCCGAACACACCCCCGCCGCGCCGCCTTCCGTGTGCGCCGATCGGGTGATCGTGCGGCGTTTCGATCCGGCCTTCGACAGTTATGCACGACTCACGCCGATGCTGCATCGCGCGTTCGCGCGGCTCGGCGCGATGGGACTCAACTGCACGTGCGTCGACCAGAGCGAGGACGTCACGCGCCGTCGCGCGGAAGCGGGCGAGTGCTACGTCGCCGTGTGCGGCGGGCGCGTGATCGGCACGGCCACGCTGTATGCGACCGATCCGTCGTCGGCGTGCTCGCTGTACCGGCGCGAAGGCGTCGCGAGCGTGCGGCAGGTGGCGGTGGACCCCGATTGCCAGAGCCGCGGAATCGGCGCGTTGCTGCTGTCGTTCGCCGAACAGTGGGCCGCGCTGCGCGGCTATACGCTGCTTGCACTCGATACGCCGCATCCCGCTTCGCACCTGCTCGCGTTCTACGGCGCGCAGGGTTTCGACGTCGTCGACGTGATGCGCTTCGACGGCAAGCGCTACGACAGCGCGATCCTCTGCAAGCGCCCCGTCGCGCAGGTGGCGCGCCGCGTGTCGCCGGCGTCGCGCATGGCCGACGACGATTCGGGCCGTGCGCCGTCGATGCGCCGCTGGATCGTCGAACAGGCGCGCGACTACGTGCTCGCGCACCGCACGCGCCCGGTCGGCGTGCCTGAGCTGTG
>NZ_JAAGPH010000218.1:0-8973 GCF_017104705.1 Burkholderia sp. Se-20373
GGCTGCGTCGCGGCGCGGGCGCGGCACGCCAGCGCGCAGTGGCGCTCGCGTGGCACGCGTACGAAAACGCCGTCCTCGCCTCGGCGCGGTCGCACCGCTCGCCTGCGCGGGCAATCCGCTCGGAGAAGACCGTTCGCAGGCTGATCGACAAATACCGGATCCAGGCGCACTACCTGCAGCGCGGCTGCTGGCTCGGCGAACGCAGCGTGCTTGCGCTCGCGCGTCGGGCGGCGCGGACGGGCGTGCCGCTGTTCGCCGCGCACGGGATGCACGACCCCGTGTGCCCGGCCGCCAACGTCGTTCGCCTCGCGCGTGCCGCACCCGAGGTGGTGATCGAACGCGTGCATGCCGGACATCTCGCAAGCGACCCGGCGTTGGCCCACAGCGTCGCCCGCGCCGTGGCAACGATGTTCGCAGCGCTAACGTTCATGTGATCGCCGATGCCGTGCAACCTGCGCCTGTTCACGCCATGACGCGACACATGACTCGACAACCTGCGCGGCCGCGCCACGCTCAATCCCACGCGTAGCGCACACCGATCCACGCACCGCGCGGCGCACCCGGCCCGACGAACTGCTCGTTCACCGGATTGGCGCCGTCGAACGTGTGGTTCGGTCCGTTGAAGAAGTTCTGGCCGAGCGCACCGAAGCTCGCATAGCGCTTGTCGAACAGGTTCGTCACGCTGGCGAACACCTCGAACCGCTTCGTGATCCGGTAGCGCATGTCGAGATCGACGAGCACGTAGCCCGCGAGCCTGCCGTTCACGTCCCGGTTGTTCTCGTCGCCGCGCGCATACACGCCGCTGCGCCACGTGACGTTTGCGCCGATATCCCATGCGGGCGTCGCCGCGTAGTCGAGCCTCAGCTTCACCGTGTGCGCGGGAATGCCGGGCATGCGGTCGCCGGACTTCACCGTGACGTTGCCGTTCGCATCGGCCGCCGAATTCGCCGGGCTGTGTTCGGTCCACGACGAACGGTAGGTCGCATCCACATAGCTGTACGACAGCCCGACACCGAGCGGCCCGAGCCGCGTGCGGCCCGCCAGTTCGATACCCTGCCGCCGCGTATCGCCGACATTGCGGAAATAGCCCTGCGCGCTTGCCGGACTGCTGATGAACTGGATGTCGTCGGTCAGTGTCGTGCGGTAGGCCGCGGCGCTCCAGGTCGTCGCGGCGCCGATGCGGCCGCGCACGCCGGCTTCGAACGTCTTCGAGATCACCGGCTTGAGTGCCGGATCGGCGATGAAGTCGTTCGGCAGCGAGCACGGCGCGGACGGGTCTGCGCATGCCAGCTCGATCGCGGTCGGCGAACGCATGCCTTCGTTGTACGTCGCATACGCGGTGAAGCCCGGGACCGGGTTCCAGTTCAGCCCGACCGCCGGGTTGAAGCGCGAGAACGTATGGTTGCCGTCGAGCAGCGGCTGCGCGCCGCTCTCGTCGCCGATCTGCGCTTTCGACCAGTCGTAGCGGCCCGACAGCGTCAGCGTCCAGTGCGGCGTCAGCGACAGTGCGTCGCTCAGGTACACGCCGACGTTCGCGTTGCGCGTCTTCGCGCTGGTCTGCTGAACGAAATCGCCGACGCCGATCGCCGCGCGCGTATCGGTGAAGTACGCGTCCTGCGACGACGCGACGTAGCTGGAATTCGCGACATCGGCGGCGACGCCCGCAATCAGCCGGTTGGCCATCCCGCCGAGCTTGCCGAGCAGCGTGAGCTGCACGCTGCCGCCGTAGCTGTCGGCGACGATCGTCGACTGCGCATTGCTGCCTTGCACCGTGTCGACCGTCCCGTCGTCGCCCATCGATCCGTAATCCGTATTGTTGTTGCTGCTCGTGTTGGCGTTTCGCAGGTGCCGATAGTACGCGTTGCCGCTCAGCTCGACGTGCTCGCCGAAGAACCGGTCGCCCGACAGCGTCACGTAGCCGACGCTGTTGCGGTTCTGGTCCGGATACGTATACGCCTGCTTCGGGTTGCCGAGGAACGAGCGCGGAATCGTCTGGGTGCCGTATAGCGTGTTGTCCGCGCCGCCGCCGGCGATCGACAGCGTCGTGTCCGCATCGGTGTAGCGCAGCTTGCCGAACGCCTGGCGCACGCGACTCGCGTTGTGGTCGGCCCAGCCGCCATCGTTCGCGACGTTCGCGGTTGCGTAGTAGTCGAGGCTCGCGCCGATCGTCCCGCCCTGCTCGATGCTGGCGGTCTTGCGCCCCCACGAACCGCCCGACACCTCGGCTTCGCCGCCCGGGTTCGTCTTGCCGTCCTTCGTCGTGATCGCGAGTGCACCGCCGAGCGTATTGCGTCCGTATACCGGATTGGAGCCCGGAATCAGCTGCACCCGATCGATCGCCTGCGCGGGCAGGATGTCCCAGTTCACGACGTCGCCGAACGGCTCGTTCACGCGCACGCCGTCGACGAACACCGACAACCCCTGCGGCGTGCCGAGCAGCGGCGAAGCGGTGAAGCCGCGATAGTTGACGTCCGTCTGGTAAGGGTTGCCCTGCGCCTCCGAGATCGTCACGCTCTGCAGGTTCGCGGCGAAGAAGTCGGTCAGCGTCGCACGGTGCTGTGCGTCGAGTTCCGCACCGCGCACCGTCTGCACGTTTGCCGGCACCTTCGACAGCGGCGTGCCGATTCCGAGCAGCGGCGTCGTGCCGACGACGACCACCGCCGGCAACATCACGGCCGACGCATGCGACGCGATGGCGGCGGCAGGCGGCGGGGCCCCCTCCGCCTGCTGCTGCGCACGCGCGCTATCGGGCGACAGCCCGGCGAGCGCAAGCGCACCGATGGCCGTGCCGACGCATCGCGCCCGCCGGCTGCCTCGCATCGCGCTGCGCCGCCCGGCTGCCTTTGGCCTCCTGGTCATTTCCGTTGTCTCCGTATTTTTATGTTCCGCCGGACCGTGCAATGCACCGCGCGGCGATGAGGTGTCGAGAAGCCCGCGTGCGAGAACCATGCCAGCGCTGCCTGCACGGCGCATCGGTTCCGCACGGCATGGAAGCGTGCGACGGCTCACCTGTCCCGCGCGCTGCGTCACCTGTCATGTTTGGCAACACCTCGTGCGCGACGGTGTACCTGAATGCAACACCTTCGACGATGCCGGAGCCCGGCGTGTTCGACGGCGCATCGCGCGCGCTGCGCCGGTATGCCGTGCGGCGCGGGCTTCGGACCGCGATGGCATGCGACTTGCGTAACGGGCAGGGCACTCGGCCCGGATTCCCCACCGTGCCGGCGCGATCAACCGTTCGCGGCGGTGCGACCACAATGACTCAGGAGACAACCATGAAGAAATTCTCGGCTTCAGCGAGCCGGCTGGCGACGATCGGAATCGCGGTGGCGGCCGCCGTCGCGCTGAACCCCGGCCTCGTCGAAGCGGCCGCGGACTACCCGGCCGTGACCTACCAGCGCCTGACCGATGCACATGGCGATCCCGGCTGGCTGACCTACTACCGCACCTACGACGGCCGCTCGCATTCGCCGCTCAAGCAGATCGACACGTCGAACGCGAAGGATCTCAGGCAGGTGTGGGCCTACAAGTTTCCCGCCGACCTGAAGCAGGGCTTCGAAGCCACGCCGATCATCAACGGCAACTATCTGTTCGTGACGACGCCGAAGGACAACGTCTACGCATTCGATGCGAAGACGGGCAAGCAGCTGTGGAAATACGAACCGAAGCTCGGCGCGGCGTCGTTCAAGACCGCGTGCTGCGACGTCGTGAACCGCGGCGTCGCGCTGTACGGCAAGAACGTCTACGTCGCGATGTTGAGCGGTGAAGTCGCGGCGCTCGATGCGCAGACCGGCGATCTCGTGTGGAAGAAGCAGATGTTCGAGCCGGGCCTCGGCTACGCGTTCTCGCTCGCGCCGCTCGCACTCGACGGCGCGATCGTCGTCGGCACGTCCGGCGGCGAATACGGCATTCGCGGCTATATCGTCGCGCTCAACCCGGAGAACGGCTCCGAAGTCTGGAAACGCTACACGATCCCCGCTTCCGGCGAAAAGGGCGCGGAAACCTGGCCCGACGGCATGCAGAGCCATGGCGGTGGCGCGGCGTGGCTCACCGGCACCTACGACGCCGCATCCCGCACGCTGTACTGGGGTGTCGGCAACCCGGGGCCGTGGCTCGCGGCGCTGCGCCCCGGCGACAACCTGTATTCCGACTCGCTGCTTGCGCTCGACGCGAAGAACGGCAACCTGAAGTGGCACTACCAGTACACGAACAACGACACGTGGGACTACGACGGCGTGAACGCGGCCGTGCTTGCGGACATCAAGTACAAAGGCAAGGACTACGACGCGATCATCCACGCGGACCGCAACGGCTTCTTCCACGCGATCGACCGAACGACCGGCAAGCTGATCTACGCGACGCCGTTCGTGAAGGCGTTGTCGGTCACGGGCTACACGGCCGACGGCAAACCGATCCAGGACGCATCGAAGTTCCCGAAGGCCGGCACGACGATCGAAACGTGCCCGAGCTTCCTCGGCGGCAAGAACTGGTGGTCGATCTCCTATGACCAGGAGCGCAACATCGCGGTCGTGCCCGCACTGCATGCGTGCATGAGTCTCACCGGCAAGTCGGTCAGCTACATGGAGGGCCTGCCGTACCTCGGCGAAGGCTTCGAGATCAAGCCCGAACCGGGCAGCGAGGGCTACGGCGAACTGACGGCCATCGACGTGAACACCGGCAAGAAGCTGTGGAGCCACTGGTCGAAGAAGCCGTGGAACGGCGGCGTCGCGACCACCGCGAGCGGTCTCGCGTTCAGCGGTTCGCTCGACGGCCACCTGTATGCGTTCGACACGGCGACCGGCAAGGTGCTCTGGGAAAGCCCGCAACTGGCGAGCGGCATCATTTCCCAGCCGTCGGTGTATGAGGTCGACGGCAAGGAATACGTCGCCGTGCTGGCCGGTTATGGCGGCGCGAACCCGATCTGGGGCGGCCCGATGGCCGACATCGCGAAGGACGTTCCGCGCGGCGGCACGCTCTACGTGTTCGCGCTCGACTGACCAGGGCGCCAGGCCCGAGTCGCGCCCGCATGCGCCCGATGCGGGCGCGACGCCCTCCCCGCTTCAACCGGACACACGATCATGAATACTCGTCTCACTTCCGTTACCGTCGCCAGTCTGCTCGCCGTGGGCGTGGCGCTGACACCGGCAACCGCGTCGGCCGGCGTGCGCATCTGCACGCTGCCCGGCAGCCCGACCACGGCGCTCGACCGATCCGTTGCACGCGAAGTGTTCCGCGCTGCAGGCATCGCCGCGACGTTCAACAAGCGCGGCGTCGATGACGATGGCGGCGACGACGGCATCTCCGCCGGCGAGCTGAAGAAATCGCTCGAACGCGATTGCGACGTGATCGCCGGCTTCCCGCGCTCGGAAATCGCCGATGCATCGGGATCGAAAATGACGTTCTCGCAAGGGTATCTGCGCGCCGGATACGTCAGCGTGTCGCTGCTCGACACGCATGCGTCGCCCGACGTCAAGGAAACGATCGCGGCCACGTACGGCAGTCCGTCTCAATTGATCGCCGCACAGCAGGCGAACGCCCGCTTCGACCTCGAAGACACGAGCGAGAAGACGATCGGCGCGGTGGCCGCGGGCCGTGCCCAGCGCGCGATCGTCTGGTATCCGAGCGTCGTCGCGTACGAGCGAGCGCACCCGCGCCAACGGTTCCGGGTCGCGGCGACTTCATCGCCCTACTCCAACTGGCAGCTGTCGTTCGCATTCGGGCCGGGCAAGGACGCATTGCAAAAGCGCATCGACGCAACGCTGTCCCGCATGAGCGGCGACGGCCGCCTCGCGTCGCTCACGCGCGGCTGGGCGCTTCCGGACACGGTCACGCAAGCCGCAGCCGCGCGTGCGCCCGGCCGGTTTCTCGACGGCGCGATCGCATCCGCACCCTCCATGCCGGCACGGAGCGGCTTCATCAGGGTTTCCGCCAGCGAAGGCGGCGACATGCCGTCGTTCGACCAGGCGCAGGTACAGCATGGCAAGAAGCTCTACGGCGACGCCTGCGCGAAATGCCATGGCGACCAGCTCGAAGGCAATACCGCCCCCGCGCTGAGCGGAGAAGCCTTCGCTCCCGAAGGCAAGTCGCACATCACGGTCGGCGGCATCTTCCAGTACATGTCGAACAACATGCCGGCCGATCGCCCCGGCAAGATGACGGCACAGGAATACGAGGACGTGATGGCTTTCCTGCTTTACTCGAACGGCTATGACGCGTCCAAAAGCAAGTTGACCGCCGATGCCGCCACCGCGTCGAAGGCGCCGCTCATCGCCGGACCGCGCAAGTAACTTCCCCGCCCGCTTTCGTTTCGACCGACCGCCGCGCCGGGCAACACGCCCGGCGCGCGGGCCGGGCTTCATCCTTTCATTTCACTCAGGACAACGCGATGATCTCCACCAACCGAAGAACCTTCTTCGTCCAGGCGGCCGGCCTGTGCGCCGCACTCGCAGCCGGCACCCGCGCATTCGCGGCCCCGCCGCCCGTCGACGAGAACGACGCGGCCGCGAAAACGCTCGGCTACCGCGCAAAGGCCACGACCGTCGACGCGGGCAAGTTCCCGAAATACCAGGCCGGCCAGACCTGCTCGAACTGCCGCTTCTACAAGGCCGCCGCGGGTGAATCCTCCGGCACGTGCCCGATGTTCGCGGGCAAGACGGTTGCCGCCGAAGGCTGGTGCAACGTCTATGCAAAGCTCGCTTGATCCCGGGGCCGCGCGCGGTCGCGACGGCGCACCGCGTCGCGCCACGGATGCCGAACACGCAGCCCATCTGCATGCGTTGATCGCGTTGGGCATCGATCGCGGTTACGTGACGCACGGTGAAATCGCCGACGCATTGCCCGACGATGCGGCGGAACGCACGGACGTCGACGCGGCCGCGTCGACGCTCCGCGCGCTCGGCATCGAAGTGCGCGCGCATGCCGGCTCGCGTACCGCGTGGACGCTCGACCGCCACTTCGCGCAGGCGCCGGAAGTCACGCTGCGGCTCGCGGACACATCGGCGCCGCTCGCGCCCGACGATCTGCTCACGGGCCGGACCAACGATCCGGTCCGGCTCTATCTGCGGGACATGAGCGCGACGCCGCTCCTCGAACGCCACGACGAGATCGCGCTCGCGCTTCACCTGGAAAAGGGTCGTACGGCATGCATCGACGCGTTGAGCCGGGATCCGGACGCACTCGCCGGCATCGCCGCGATCGCAGACGACATCCGCGCCGGCAAGGTCGCGGCGTCGGTCTACGTGACGGGGTTCGCCGGGGACGCCGAATGGCTCACGCAAGCGCCCGTGATGCCGCCCGACGATTCGCACGACGATTCGCCCGGGAACGACACGGCGCCCGACCCCGCCATGGAATCGGGCGACACCGGCCTTTCGCCGGACAGCCTGGCGTGGCGCGATGCGGTTGCCGAATCGCTGGAGCGCGCCGGCGCGCTGGCACCGCCGATGCGGCACGCGTTGCACGCCGACGGGTTCGCGTCGGCCCGTTATCGCGCGCTGATTCGCGAAGCTGCCGCGTTGACCGGCAGGATCCGCTTCACGTCGCGCGCGATCGAGCGCATCGGTCATGCGAACGTTGAACGCGCCACCCGGGCGCGCCAGGTCGAAAAACGGCTCGTCGATACGCTGGCCGCATCGGGCATACGCACCGGACCGACGCGCCGCGACCGCTTCGCGCCGTGCGACGACGCGCACGCCTGGCTGCGCGCCTGCATCGCCGCGCATCCCGAATGCGCCACCGCCCTCGCGCGCCACACACCGGCGCTGATCGACGCGCGCATCGCGCTTGCCCGCCTCGCCGCGCAGTCGCCGCTGCCGCTCACCATCGCGGTCGCGCTCGACACGCGGCTGTCGCGTATCGAGCGTGCGATGCAACCCGCGAGAACGAAACTGTTCCGCAGCAATCTGCGGCTCGTCGTATCGATAGCCAAACGGTATCCCGATCGCGGCCTGCCGTTCCTCGACCTGATCCAGGAAGGCAATATCGGCCTGTTGAAGGCCGTCGATCGCTACGACCACCGGCGCGGCTTCAAATTCTCGACGTATGCGACCTGGTGGGTCCGGCAAGCGATCACGCACGCGCTCGCCGATCAGGGCCGCACGATACGGGTGCCCGCGCATACGGTCGATGCGCTCAACAAGCTGTCGCGGCTCGCGCTGACGCATCGGCAGCGCACCGGCGATGTCGTCGACGCGCCGGCACTCTCCGCGCAGATGCAACTGCCCGTCGACAAGGTACGCGAACTGATGCGCATCGTGCGCGAGCCCGTCTCCGCCGACTCGCCCGTTTCGCCCGATCACGACCTCACGTTGTGCGACGTCACGATCGATCCCGATGCGCCGAACCCGGAAGACGCCGCGAGCGCCGGCCAGCTGCGCTCCGCGGTGGCGGCGCTGATCGACGGCCTGCCCGCACGCGAAGCGTGGATTCTTCGCCTGAGATACGGCATCGACGTGGACAGCGAGTATTCGCTGCGCGAGATCGGCCGCCAACTGAACCTGTCGGCCGAACGCGTTCGCCAGATCGAGGTGGCGGCGCTCGAACGCATCCGGCAATTCGGACACGCACCGGCGCTGCGATCGCTGCTCGCCTGACGCTGCGGTACCGGCGGCCTTTCCAGCTTCACGCCAATGCTCAGGACTGCAACACACCCTGCTGCATTTCTGAACGACCGGCCGCATCGTGCTGCCGTGCACGACGTGGTCCGCCGGTAACGATCGTTCGGCACGCGCCCCGCCTGCCGCGGTTGTCGCCGCCGGCGCGCGTCGATCGCCGATGCTGGCACGCATGTTGCGTTTTCCAGAACGCCGTCAGGCATCACGAGAACGCAAGGAGACACGCTTGTCCAAGATTGAATCGGTTCTTCACGAAACCCGTCAGTTTGCGCCGCCCGCGGCGCTCGAACAGGCGGCGACCATTTCCGGCATGCCGGCCTACCGTGCGCTCGCCGCCGAAGCCGAGAACGATTACGAAGGA
>NZ_JAAGPH010000219.1:0-8781 GCF_017104705.1 Burkholderia sp. Se-20373
TATCGTACTAGTCCTATAGTTTCTGTTCATGCTACAGAGCCAACCTGGAGATACACATCGGCAAACACTCTGCCCCTACACGACGCTCTTCCGATCTCGCGCTGCCGCTGCTGCTGCTCGCCGGCATCGCGATCAACGCGCTGGTCGGCGCGGCGATCGGGCTCCTCACGTTCGTCGCCGACGACGCGCAATTGCGCTCGCTCACGTTTTGGAGCCTCGGCAGCCTCGGCGGCGCGCAATGGTCCGCGCTGGCGGCCGTCGCGCCGTGCGTCGCGACCGGCTGCGTGCTGCTCGCGCGTGAACGCGACGCGCTCAATGCGTTGCAACTCGGCGAAACCGAGGCGCTGCACCCCGGCGTGCCCGTGCTGCGCCGCGCGGTGGTGCTCCTCACGTTCGTCGCCGCCGCCTCGGACTTGCGCTCGCTCGCGTTTTGGAGCCTCGGCGGCCTCGGCGGCGCGCAATGGTCCGCGCTGGCGGCCGTCGCGCCGTGCGTCGCGATCGGCTGCGTGCTGCTCGCGCGTGAACGCGACGCGCTGAATGCGTTGCAACTCGGCGAAACCGAGGCGCTGCACCTCGGCGTGCCCGTGCAGCGGCTGAAGCGGCGCGTGCTCGTCGCGGTCGCGCTCGCGGTCGGCGCGCTGGTGTCGTGCGCGGGCATCATCGGCTTCATCGGGCTCGTCGCGCCGCATTGCGTGCGGCTCGCGTGCGGCCCCGACCAGCGCGTCGTGCTGCCGGGCGCCGCGCTGCTCGGCGCGCTGCTGACGCTTGCGGCCGATCTCGCCGCGCGCACCGTTGCCGCGCCCGCGGAAATTCCGCTCGGCGTGCTCACCGCGCTGCTGGGCGCACCGTTCTTTCTCGCGCTGCTGTGGAAGAGCCGCGGCGCGCTCGGCGGCTAACCCTTCTTCCACGACGATCATGCTGACCGCCCATCACCTCGACGTCGCCCGTCGACACAACGCGATCCTGCGCGACCTGTCGCTGTCGATCGAACCCGGCCGCGTGACCGCGCTGCTCGGCCGCAACGGCGCGGGCAAGAGCACGCTGCTGAAGACCTTCGCCGGCGAACTCACCGGCGGCATCGCGCCGAACGGCGTGCGCGTGACCGGTGACATCACGCTGAACGGCGAACCGCTCGCACGGATCGACGCACCGCGGCTCGCGTGCCTGCGCGCGGTGCTGCCGCAGGCCGCGCAGCCGGCGTTCCCGTTCAGCGTCGACGAAATCGTGCTGCTCGGCCGTTATCCGCATGCGCGGCGCAGCGGTGTGACGTCGCATCGCGATCGCGAGATCGCGTGGCGCGCGCTCGAACGCGCGGGCGCCGATGCGCTCGTCGGCCGCGATGTTACGACGCTGTCGGGCGGCGAACTCGCGCGCGTGCAGTTCGCCCGCGTGCTCGCGCAGCTGTGGCCGGACGACGATGCGATCGAGAGCGGCCCGCGCTACCTGCTGCTCGACGAGCCGACCGCCGCGCTCGATCTGGCGCATCAGCATCGCCTGCTCGAAACCGTGCGCGCCGTTGCACGCGAATGGCAGCTCGGCGTGCTCGCGATCGTGCACGATCCGAACCTCGCCGCTCGGCACGCGGATACGATCGCGATGCTCGCCGACGGCACGATCGTCGCGCACGGCACGCCGCGCGACGTAATGACGCCGGCGCATATCGCGCAGTGCTACGGATTCGCGGTGAAGATGGTGGAAACCGGCGACGGTGCGCCGCCGGTGATGGTGCCCGCGTAGCGCGGGCGCGTGTCGCGTGTCGCGTGAGCATTGCGCCGCGCGATGTCATGTCCAATCGATAGCAACGGCTTTCCCAACGCATCATTCGCGCTTCGCGCATCCCCTTCAAGGAGACCCCCATGCCGCTTCCGATGACCCGCATCATCCTGTACGTCCAGGACGTCACAACGCTGAAGTCGTTCTACCAGCAGTATTTCGATCTGCCCGTCGTCGAGGAAATCGAAAACGAGTGGGCCGTGCTCGGCGCAGGCGCCATCGAACTCGCGCTGCATCTCGCCGGCCCGGCGTTCCGCCACGCGGTGCCTGCTGATGCGGAAGCGCGCGCGGAAACCAGTCACGTGAAGCTCGTGTTCTCGATCGGTCAGGACATCGGCACGCACCGCGACCGGCTGGCCGGCAGCGGCGTGACGGTGCGCGATCTCAAACGCTATGACGGGTTCGCGTACACGATGTACGACGGCATCGATCCCGAAGGCAACGTCTTCCAGGTGATGCAGGCCGACTGACGTTCCGGCCGGCCCGGGCGCTCACCCGAATGCCCGGGCCGGTACCTCCCAGCCGCCGCGCGTGTAGCGGCCCTCCCCGCTCAATGCTCGAGATCCGCCGCGCCGAACGTCCGCATCTTCCACCCGAGCCGCACGGCGAGCATCCGCATCGAGAATCCGGCCGCCAGCGCGACGACCGTCGCGAAGCCCGCATCGATGCCGAGATGCTGCATCCCGACATAGAGCCCGCCCGTGACGAACGCGACGCTCGCATACAGTTCCTCGCGCAGGATCAGCGGCATCTCGTTGCACAGCAGGTCGCGCAACATCCCGCCGCAGACGCCCGTGATCGCGCCGGCCAGCACGACGATGATCGGCGCGGTGCCGGTCGACGCGCCGACGTCGCAGCCGATGATCGTAAACGCCGCGAGGCCGATCGCGTCGACGGTGACGAACAGCGTCTTCATTCGCGCGACATGCCGTGCGGCCCATGACGCGACGGTCGCCGCGACCAGCGTGATCACCAGGTACTCGGGATGCGCGATCCAGCCGAGCGGATAGTGGCCGAGCAGCACGTCGCGCACGGTGCCGCCGCCGAGCGCCGTCACCGCGCCGACGAGCGCGAGCCCGAAGCGGTCCATCCCGCGGCGCATGCCCATCAGCGCCCCCGACATCGCTTCCGCGACGATTGCAATCAGATAAAGCGTATGCATGGTGCGCGTCAGTCATCCGTGCGGAACAGGTCGAGCACGCGTTCGCGCTCGGCCGCATCGACCGCGGCAGGCGTCGATTCGGCGGGCTTGCCGTTGTCGCCCCGCACGTCGGACGCACCAGCCACCGCCGCTGCCGCCGCCCCGCCGCACGCGAAGCGGCTGCGGATGTAGGACGGCACGTCGGCCGTGCACGTGCCGCGCGTGTATTCGGCGTAGACGAAGTCGCCGTCGACGAGCGCGACGTCCTGCGGCGGCGTTGCCTCGACCGGCGTACGCCCGTCGACGGCCGTCTTCATGTAGTCGAGCCAAACCGGCAGCGCGAGCGTCGCGCCGGTCGCGCGCCCCATCGGGCGCGGCGTGTCGTAGCCGAGCCACGCGACCGCGACGATGCCCGACGAGTAGCCGGCGAACCAGACATCCTTCGAGCCGTTCGACGTGCCCGTCTTGCCGGCCGCGTCGTCGCGGCGCAGCGCGAGCGCGCCGCGCGCGGTGCCGGACTTCACGACGTCGCGCAGCATGCTGTCCATCACGAACGCATTGCGCGCCGATACGACGCGCTCACCCGACGGCGCCGTCGCCTCGTATATCGCGCCGCCGTGACGCTGCTTCACCGACAGGATCAGGCGCGGCTCCATCCGCGTGCCGCCGTTCGCGAACACGCTGTACGCGCTCGCCAGTTCGAGCGGCGTCACGGCGCCCGCGCCGAGCGCGAGCGGCAGCGACGCCGGATTGCGCTGCGCGTCGAAGCCGAAGTGCACCGCGTGCTGCTGCACGTAGCGCGCGTCGGTGGCCTGCATCAGGCTGACCGCCACCAGGTTCTTCGAGCGCATGAGCCCGCGCCGCACCGGAATGAAGCCCTCGTAGTTGTTGGCGAAATTGCGCGGGCGCCATGGACGCGCGCCGGTCTCCTCATGCGTGAGCGTGCGCTGCGTATCGTCGACGAGCACGCCCGGAAAGTAGCCCTTTTCCAGCGCCGCCGAATAGACGAACGGCTTGAAGCTCGACCCTGGCTGGCGATACGCCTGCAGCGCATGGTCGAACACGTTGCGGTCGAAATCCGCGCCGCCGACGAGCGCGAGCATGTCGCCCGTGGCCGCGTCGATCGACACCAGTGCGCCCTCGAGCCCGTTGCGCGCATCGCGTGTCGCGCGCGGCTGGCGGCTCAGCGTGCGAGCGAGGGACGATTCGGCCGCGCGCTGGTCGCGCATCGAGATCGTCGTCGTCACGTCGAGGCCGAGCGTATAGGCGTCGTCGTGGAAACGCTCGACCATCATCCGGCGCGCGCGCTCGGCAACGTACGGCGCTGCGATGATCCCCGGCGGCGGCGTGGTTGCCAGCGCGATCGGCGCGTCGACGGCCGCGTGATACGTTGCGTCGTCGAGCTGGCCGAGCGCATGCATACGGCCGAGCACATAGTTGCGCCGCGCGGTCGCGCGTGCCGGATTGACGACCGGGTTGAACGCGGACGGCGCCTTCGGCAGCCCCGCGAGCACGGCCGCCTCGCCCGCGCTCAGCGCGTCGAGCGGCTTGCCGAAATACACGTTCGCGGCCGCCGCGAAACCGTACGCGCGCTCGCCCAGATAGATCTCGTTCATGTACAGCTCGAGCAGCTTGTCCTTGCTGTATTCGCGTTCGAGCTTGGTCGCCATCAGGATCTCGGCGAGCTTGCGGCTCAGCACCTTGTCGCGCGTCAGGTAGAAGTTGCGCGCGACTTGCATCGTGATCGTGCTGCCGCCCTGCCCCGGCTGCCCCGTCACGACGTTCGCGAACGTCGCACGCGCGAGGCCGTTGAAATCGACCGCGCCGTGCTGGTAGAACTTCGCGTCCTCGGCCGCGAGCAGCGCCTGCCGCATCAGCGGCGGAATGCGTTCGAGCGGCACGAACTCGCGCCGCTCGACGCCGTATTCGGCCAGCAGGTCGCCATCGCGCGAGAAGATCCGCAGCGGCAGCGCGGGACGGTACACGGCGAGGTGCTCGACGGACGGCAACTGTGTCCAGATCCGCTGGATCGTCCATGCGCCGATGCCCGCGCAGGCGACCGTGAGGCCGAGCAGCGCGCCCGCGAGCGTGCGCCACGTACGGCGGCGGCGAGGCGGTGGCGCGGATGGCGGCGGCGGGGATGCGGTGTGGTCGGTCATGTCGGGCTCCTTCTTCGATGCTGCGACGGCCGGTGCGCGAGAGGCACCGACGGTCACGAAAGGCGCGCATTGTCGAAGGGATGGCGCGAAACCGGAACATTCTTTAGCCAAAGTTTGGCTGGCTAAATTTTATTTAGGAAAGTGCGCTTTGGCCGTTCGTGTCGTATCTGCGACCGCGTGACGCACCGTTGGACGAACCGTGCTGCGCACCATCCGGTTCGGCTGTAGCATCGTGTGATGTTCGATCGATACTTGAGCCTGTGGGGCCTCGTTCCCGACGGCGGCCCGATCCTGACCGCGAGCGGCGGCCTGCTGCCCGTCGTCTGGCAATCGCGGCCGGCGATGTTGAAGGTCGCCACGTGTAACGAAGAGCGTCGCGGCAATGCGCTGATGACCTGGTGGAACGGGCAAGGCGCCGCGCAGGTGTGGCTGCATGACGGCGATGCAATCCTGCTCGAACGGGCGCAGCCGGAACCGACGCTGGCCGGTTTCTCGGCATCGGGGCATGACGACGATGCGATGCGCATCGCGTGCGATGTCGTCGCGCGGCTGCATGCGCATCGTGCTTCGGAGCCGCCTTCGGTCGTGCCGCTGCATGACTGGTTTCAGGCGCTGCTGTCCGACGCTTCAGCCAATGACGTGCTTCGTTGCTCGGGAACGGTCGCGCGCCAACTGCTCGCCGGGCCGCCCAGCGACGAAGTCGTCCTGCACGGCGACATCCATCACGGCAACATCCTCCATTTCGGCGATCGCGGCTGGCGCGCGATCGATCCGAAAGGGCTGCGCGGCGATCGCGCGTTCGACTACGCGAACCTGTTCTGCAATCCTTCGCACGACGTTGCGGTCGATCAGGTGCGGTTCGAACAGCGTGTCATAGTCGTGGCCAATGCTGCACGGCTCGATAGGCGCCGGTTGCTGCAGTGGATTCTCGCGTGGTCGGGTTTGTCGGCCGTGTGGCTGATCGAAGACGGCCTGTCGCCCGATACACGGCTGCAGGTCGCGACGCTCGCGGCACGCGCACTCGGTCTGTGACGAGCATCGCCCTCGCGCACGACACAACCTTCACGGTGCCGCCCCGCCGACGCTGACATTTGGCCTATGCAAGTGACGACGTACAACGGGCTGAATGGCTCTTAAGGCAATCGCGGAAAAAATGGACGGGGTCGTACGAGGGAAAGTGACACGTCGCCGCATACATCGGCGACCATGGACGTTCTCTCCTAGCAGAATAAAACAGCACTTTGTAAGCACGACTGGCTCATAATTCTTGCAACCCTTTGCGCTCGATAACACCCACAATCTCTCACAAAGCTTAAAATGCAAACCATTGCCACAAGCGATCAATAATAATTTTTCACCTCCTTCAACCCTATCCAATCTAGCATCATGATCACCACCTTTGTTTTATTCAAACACAGCAAAGAGTCCTTTCTTTCCGAACTTAATCGAGCATCCATCAAGTACAGCCCAGTTGAAACCTTCTCCAGTGGGATCATGGCATCGGGGGAACTTATTGCCATTGCTCAAACTGTTGCGTCATCAACAGCAGTTGCCACAATTGTTTCGGCTTGGCTCAAGGCACGCGCCAGTCGCAAGGTAATTGTTACAACGAAGGATAACCAAGTGACTCACCTCGAAGGGTATTCAGTCAAAGATATTGAGAAAATCCTTTCTGTGACAGATCGAGTAGCGGTTATTGAATCTGATAGCAATTCCAATCAAAATTCGACGTCGTCAATCGACTCCAGACTTGACCAGCATACAGACGGCGATTCCGATCGATAACCCGTATACTGAATTACCCAATCAGCTTATCGACTTTTTGCGTCTAGCACGGACGTAGTTCGACGACATTCAGTGCACGAATCACGATGAAACAAAAAAACCCGCCGGCATTCACCGGCGGGCTTTCACATCCAACTGCTCGCTCGACGCTTACCGCGCCGGATTCAGCAACAGGTTCATGTGACGGTTCACATCCTTGTACAGCAGGTAACGGAACCGCCCAGGCCCACCCGAATAGCATGCCTGCGGGCAGAACGCGCGCAACCACATGAAGTCACCGGCCTCGACCTCGACCCAATCCTGGTTCAGTCGATAAACAGCCTTCCCTTCGAGCACATACAACCCGTGCTCCATCACGTGCGTTTCAGCAAACGGAATCACGCCGCCCGGCTCGAACGTCACGATGTTCACGTGCATGTCGTGGCGCATGTCGCTCATGTCGACGAAGCGCGTCGTCACCCATGCACCGTTGGTGCCCGGCATCGGGATCGGCTCGACGTCCTGCTCGTTGGTCACGAAGGCTTCCGGCAGCGGAATGCCGTCGACGGCCTGGTAGTGCTTGCGTACCCAGTGCAAACGCACCGCAGCATCGCTGACGTTGTGCAGCGTCCAGTCCGCGCCCGGCGGAATGAACGCGTAGCCGCCCGGCTTCAGCGCGTGCTTCGTGCCTTGCAGCGTCAGCTCGGCTTCGCCTTCGACGACGAACAGCACGGCTTCGGCGTTCTTGTCCTGCTCGGGCTTGTCGCTGCCGCCGCCCGGGTTCACTTCGACGATGTACTGCGAGAAGGTTTCCGCGAAACCCGACAGCGGGCGGGCGATCACCCACAGGCGCGTGTTCGTCCAGAACGGCAGCCAGCTCGTGACGATGTCGCGCATCACACCCTTCGGGATCACCGCGTACGCCTCGGTGAACATCGCGCGATCGGTCAGCAGATCGGTCTGCGGCGGGTGGCCGCCGTGCGGCGCGTAATACGTTGTCTTAGACATAGTGCATCCAGGCAATGGGTTGGTCCGGCCCCGGGTGCCAACGGCATCGGGCGGCACGTATGCGCGTGGGGCGCGCATGCGGCGGCGGGACATCGTTGCCGGGGTGGCTTGAAGGCGCATGCGCCTTCGTTCGGTCGGCCAGGCTTCGCGACGGGTTCGTCCGGTTCTTCGGACGCGACGGCCCATGCTTGTGGGACCGGCGACCGGGCCGTGGCGCTCGCGATCATGCGGCGAGGCGCGGCCAGCGGCACGGTGCAATGCCGTACGCGAGCATCGCCGACGATAGCGAAGTCGTTCGCAATCGACCAATTAAATGTTGCGATGGATTCCATTCGATTTCCCACTGCCAGCCGGCAGCCGCGACACGCGGTGAGGACGCGCGAAGCGACGGTCTGGCTATCAGGGAAATCCTGACGGGCGCGGCGACGCGCACGTTCGCCAGGACGCTACAGGGCAGATGAAAAGCCGCAGCCGCTGCAGTGACCCACGCGGTTCGCGATACATCCGGTTACGCAGATTGGAGCGCGACGACGTGCGCACTGCAGCAAGCCGCACCGTGCCAGTCATGAGCCGCCGTCTGGCCACAGAACAAGGTCAACGGAAATCGAACGGAACGCGAACGGTCTCGGCGCTACTCGGACGCATTCAGTCGCGAGAGTCGATGGAGTCGGAAAACGGGGAAATACAACGAGGGGGGAAACTTGCCGGCCCGTCGATCGGGCATCGGGTCGCGGCTGAGGAAGCCGGAAGGTATTCGCCGGTCTGGCCGGCGATGACGGCCCGGCAGGCCGCCGGGCCGAATCTCGCGTCGGGTGCCGACGCCGTCGGCGCGCCGGTGCGCGGTTCACGCACCGAGCCGCGCCAGCGGCGATCAGTCCCAGTCGCGGTGGTGACGATGCTTGCGGTGGCGGTAGCCACGATCGCCGCGACCGCAAG
>NZ_JAAGPH010000020.1:0-74584 GCF_017104705.1 Burkholderia sp. Se-20373
CTTCCGATCCGCCGGCCGCGCGCACGGTGGCGCCGGCGGCCGCCGCGTCGCGCAGCACGGCCGCGAGCCCGGCGGGCGACGCAGGCGTCGACACGGTTGCATCAGGACTGCAGACATATCCCGACCAGTTGCGCCACATGGCATTGTCTCCGTGGTTGTCGTTTGAATGGATTGAACGGGTTGACCGGTTTGAACGAGGGCCGCGCGGCCCGCTAGAAAAAGCTCTTGCCTTCGCCGCGATAGGTGGGCGCCTCGCCGACCACGCGGCCGCCGCGGATCAGCAGCAGCGTGTTGAAGCGCTCGCACAGTTCGCCGGCCTTCGCGTGGCGGAACAGGATCGGGTCGCCGATCGCCGGTGCGACGCCGCGCGGCACACGCACGGGCGTCTGCACCTCGCCCGCGCCTTCGTTGCCGATCAGCGTGCAGCCGGCCGGCAGCCACGGCCGCGGCAGGCGGCTCTTGCCGGCCGGGCCCGACGCGATATAGCCGCCGCCCGAACAGGTCACGATGCCCGGCTGCGGAATCCGCACGACCGGCAGCGCGAAGCCGGCGGCCGGCTGCGCATGAAACGCTGCGTAGTGATCGAACAGCGCCGGCGCGTAGAGGCCGGAGCCGGCCGCCAGCTCGGTGACCGACGCGTCGCCGAGCGTGCTCTCGATGCTGCCGGTGCCGCCGCCGTTCACGAAGCGCAGCGCGTGGCCCGCCGCTGCAAGTGCCTGCACGGCCGCCTGGCGGCGCGCGTTGATCTCGCGCGCCGAGCGGCGCTTCAGGTGCCGCACCAGCGCGTTGCGTGCGCCGCTGCCAGGCTCCATGTCGGCCACACCGGCGATCTGTCCTTCGTAGCCCATCACTCCGTCGAGCCGCACGTGCCGTCGCTCGCCGATGCGGTGCGCGAGCGCGAGTGCGCCGGCCGCGTCGCGCACCGGCGAGCGGTACATGCCGAAGTACAGGCCCGGATACGCGGACGACATGTCGAGATCGATCGCGAGCGGGATCGTCTCGCGTTCGTCGTGGGCGATGCGGTCGATCGCGTCGATCTGTGCGGCGTCGTCGACCATCAGCGTGATCGAGCGGCCGCGCCTGAGCTGGGCGGCCACCGCGCGCAGGTCGTCGGGCTCGACGGTCGGATACGCGACGACGATGTCGTCGAACCCGCCGTCCGCGAGCCACGCGGCTTCCGCGGCCGAGTAGCACAGCAGCCCCTGCATGAACGGGCCGGCGGCGAGCACCGCGCCGATCAGTTCGCGCGAGCGCACCGACTTCGTCGCGAGCCGGATCGGCAGGCCGCGTGCGCGGCGCTTCAGGTCGGCGAGGTTCGCGTCGAGGCAGTCGAGGTCGACGAATGCGGCAGGTAGCCGGCGGCCCGCGAGCGCGTCGCGATAGGTCGGATAGTCGTGGACGGCGGCGGGTGCGCGATGCGGAAGGTCTGCACGGCTCATGGAGCGGGCTCGGCTGGGTGGGGTGGGTATCGCGCCGACCGTTCGGCGCGTGTCGGAAACCAGCATAGGGCTGGCCAAAATGACGACCAAGCGCTCAGCGGGTCGTTCGACGGGTCTTATCCGGCCATCCGTATCGGTCACGCCGATGTGTGAACACCGCGCGCCGTGCGGCTGGATCGCCGCTTGCTTGGTGTCGCGGCGCACACGGTACGTGTCGGCCCGAACCGCCGCCGGACGGGCGTGACGCGCGACATGGCGCGCCTGGCCGAACGATCGCGAAATGCGTTTCAAACGTCTGGCGGGGCGCGGCCGCCGCGAGCAGGTTTAGTGCCTGCGTTCTAGTGCCGCTTTTGACTGCCTGCCGGATTCGACCTAGAACCTACTCGCGGATGCACCGGCGAAGAACGGCATGACGTGACGAGGAGGCGACGTGAAGAAGAACAGGGCACGCTGGCGGCACACGGGCGCGATCGCGGCGATCGGCGTGGTCGTCGTTGCAGTCTGGCGATATGAAGCGGCGACGCCGGCGCACGCCGCGTCGGCCGGCGCAACGACCACGACGGCGAGCGTGCAGCCAGGCACAGCCGATACGTTCGGCACCGGCACCGGCACCGGCACTGGCGCCGCGATGCCCGGCTCCGAGGAACGGCGGCTCGATGTCGACGCGCTGCGCCGCAGCCTCGCGGGGCGCCCCGATGCGGATGCCGAAGTGAAGCGCATCGTCGCGTTCGCGCGTTTTCGCGACGAGGTTGCCGCGTATGGGGATCGCCGCAACAGCATGCCGCAAGCCGAGCGCGCCGCGCTCGCGCATCGGATTCTCGACGAACTCCCCGACCATGTCGCGCGCAACGAGATCGTGCCGGTGCAGGCCGAGGCGCTGAGCGCGGCGCTGCTGAACGATACCGAAGCCGATCCCGCGACGCGCGGCGCGGCGATCCGGTCGATGCGCGCGCAATGGGACACCTATGCGCAGCAGACGGTCGGCCCGTCGCCGGCGCAGGACCCGCGCTATCGCTCGTACGAACAGCAGAGCCGCGACGTCGTCCGGCAGGTTCAGGCGAGCGTTCCCGATCCCGACCAGCAACAAGCCGTCATCGCGCAGCGCCTGCAGGCGTTGCGGGTCCAGTTGTTCGACGGCGCTTCACCGTCCGGCGCGCACTGAGCGCCGAATCCGCGACGCCGAGGCGAAGCCCGGCGGCCGCGTCATGTCCATCGACAAGGAGGGGAGATGTCCACAGCACGAAGCCTGCTGCGCGCGGCCGTTGCCATGCTGCTCGGTTGCGCGGCACTGAACGGTCACGCCGCCGATACGACGATGCCGGATCCGTCGATTCCCTATTATTCGTGGTACGAAGTGACGTTGCCGGAGAGCACCGGTGCATCGTGCGGCAATGGCACGCCGATGCGCTTCTACGTCAATCGCGCGCAGTCGGACAACCTGCTGTACATGATGGAGCCGGGCGGCGCGTGCTGGGACTACGGCACTTGCACGCAGACGTCGACCGGCGCCGAGGCCGGCCTCGGCGGCTTCAATCCGGACGGGATCCCGCACAACTACATGAACGGCACCGCGAACCAGAGCCTGTTGTCGTCGTTCCTGTCGCCGCTGCTCACGCGGATGGATCTCGCGCATATTCTCGTCGGCGAACCGAAGGTCGAGACGCAGCAGTGGACACAGGTTTTCGTGCCCTATTGCACCGGAGATATCCACATGGGCAGCGCGGTGCGCAACTACACGTCGCCGAGCGGCGACTGGCGATTGCAGCACTACAGCGGGCTGAAGAACATCCAGGCCGTCGCGCAGTGGCTGATGTCGCACGGCTTCGGCAAGCCGAACCGGCTGCTCGTGTACGGGATGAGCGCGGGCGGCTACGGCACGCTCGCGAATTACGCGACGCTGCGCAACACGCTGCAGCCGCAGGCGCATAGTTCGCTGCTCGACGATGCGGGCACGGTCTTCAACACGCCGTTCGATGCGGATGCGGCCACGCATCCGTCGGTCGGCCTGTACGACCGGGTGCGCACCGAGTGGGGGATGACCGGCCCCGACGGGATGATCACCGTGAACAGCCGGCTGACCAGCAAGTTCGATCCCGGCAACATGGGGAGCGCATACGCGGCGCTGTCGGCGACGTTTCCGCACGACCGCTTCGGGTTCTCGAGCTACCAGCGCGACAAGATCATCGCCGCGTATCACTATCGCGCGTTCGTGCCGGCCGTGATCGCGGCGCCCGACGACGCGACGAAGGATTCGCTGTCGCTCGCGATGTTCGACCAGGAGCTGGACGGGCTGAAGCAGACGCTGAACCCGTTGCCGAACTTCGGCTACTTCATGCCGTGGGCGCGCAACGACTTCATCGCCAACCACCAGGTGACGGCGGTCAGCTTCACCGGGTCGGGGATCCACGAGCACGGCATCGACGCGGATATCGGCACCTTCGTCGACAACTTGCTGAACCAGCAGGACCCGGCCGATACACCGGTGATGAAGGCGTTCCGCACGCAGCAGGGGTCGGATTTCACGTTCTCGACGTTTCTGGCGTGGATCGACAGCATCTTCAACCTGACCGGCGAAGCGGGGCCGATCTCGGGGCACCGGGCGTGACGTGAAGTGGCGGTTCGCCCGAGCGGGCGAGCGCGGCGCAGTGCGGCGGCCGGGTGTCGTGGCCGCTCGCCTGCGTCGGTGCGTGGCCGTGCGGAGCGGCGCTACGTTACGGCTTCACCACCGCAACCGCCGGCCCGCCCGAATCCGTGCCGGGCGCACCGTTCGACCCGTAGGCCGCTTCGGCGCCCTTGCGCTCGGCCAGCCGCTTGGCGGCCAGGCGTTCCTGCGCGGCGACGATGTCACCCGGATAGTTGTCGCCATCCGCGGCGATCGGCTCGTAGCCGACCGATTCGAGGTCGAACAATTCCTGGCGCACCTGCGCACGCGTGAGCGTCGAGTGCGACGACTGTGCGTACGACACGGCCGGTGCGGCGAGAAGGGTGGTGGCGGTAGCGGCGACGGTGGCGATGGTGACGATGATGGATTTCACGGTTTCCTCAGACGGTTTCGTTGCGGTTCGGCGCGATGGTGGCTGGCTGAACTGACGAGACAAGTTTAGGAACCCGGATCGGCCGGATAAATGCCGATTCCGGTCCAACTGTGTTTCCGAATCCGTGAGAGTGGGTGACGGACGACGTCCTTGGCGCCCGGTTTTGGGGGGGTGATTCGCGTGAAATGCCGATCGATGCGGGTCACGCAGCCGTTCCGTCAAACCGGCTACGCACGCGATGCCCAGCGGGCAGACGCATGCCTGCCCGGCACGGCTAGTCGTCGAAACGCGGAAAAGCCCGCTGGCGCTTCATGTCCTTCAGCCACTCCTTGACGTTCGCCGGATCGTCGAACTCGCGCAGCGTCAGGTTCAGGTCGTGGATGCCGCGCTGCGTGCCCGCGATGTCGCGCGTGAGCATGCGCATGATGGTATCGGGCGCGACCTTGACCGACGGCGCGATCCCGTAAGTCCGCCGGAATCCGGTCTCGACGTCCTGAATCTCCTGATCCAGCTCGCGAAGCTGATCTTCCAGAATGCCGTTGTAGCGCGCGAGCCGATCCTCGCCGAGGCCGTTGATCGCGTGCCGGTCGATCTGTTCGATCTCCAGTTGCAACTCCAGCAGTTGCAGGAGCTTGCCGTTCGCGTAAGCGTGGTTGACCCGCTGCATCAGCACGGTCTTGCGTTCCTGTTCCTGGGGATCGGTCTCGCGATCGGGGTGCAGCGCGCTCGCCAGCTTCCGGTAGATCTCGCGGATCGACCGGCTCGCTTCCGCCTGCTCGGCTTCGCGCTTCGCCAGCGCAGCCGATTGGCGGGGCGCTTTCTTGCGCTTGGCGCGCTGTGCCTCGCGGGCCGCGTGCTGGGCCATGTCCCGTTCGAACTGCGCATCCAGTTCGGCCTGCATGCGCGCCATGAGCTCCTCGGGCGACAGTGCGCCGAGATCGTCTTCGTTCGTCACGCCAGGCGTCGATTCCGACTTCGGTTCCTGCTCCGGCTCGGTTGCTGCGTTGCTGCCGTGATCGGCGGCGCTGTGCCGGGCGTGGATGGCCTTCAACTGCGCGTCGTCGCTGAAGTCGAGCAAGTCGCGCGCCATGCTGGCGATCATCCCGGACAAGGTGTGCTGCTCGGCCTTGCTCAATCCCTTCTGCAGATACGCGTCGTCGAGCTGATTGAGCAACCGGATCCGCAGTGCGGTGGACGTCTGTTCGAGCGGCAACAGCTCGTCGACGAATTTCTTCTGGAAGGCCGGCATCGCCGCTTCCCACGCGCCGAGCTGCTCGCGCCGCTTCTCGATCTGCTGGACGAGCGTATTGAATGCTTTCTGGGCGTTCGACAGGCTGGCTGCCTCGTGGCCGGGCGCGATGGCGACCGCTGTTCCGCGACGTGCGGTCATGATGAATCTCCTTCGGCTGCGGCAGGACGCGCAGCAGCGCGGTATTTTAACCGGCCCGCCGTGTCTTCCTTGCCCGGCCTGGCGTGGCTACTCCAGGAACAACTGCCCCTGCCCGGAGATCACGCGCTCGAAGTCGTCGCGCAGGAACGGCAGGATCGCGTCGGCCACCGGCTGCAACTGGCGGCTCAGGTAGAACGCATAGTCGATCGGCGAACGCATGGTTTCGAGCGGCTCGGGGCCGGCCGTCGTCATCACGTAGCTGATCCAGCCGCCGCGCTGATACTGCAGCGGCCGGCCCTGTTCCTGGTTGAACGCGTCGGCGATCCGCGCCGCGCGCACGTGCGGCGGCACGTTGCGCTCATACTCGCGCAACGGCCGGCGCACGCGCTTGCGGTAGACGAGCTGGTCGTCGAATTCGCCGGCCAGCGTGCGCCGCACGGTGTCGCGGATGAAATCCTGGTACGGCTCGCGGCTGAACACGCGTCGGTACAACTCGCGCTGGAACTGCTGCGCGAGCGGCGTCCAGTCGGTGCGCACCGTTTCGAGCCCCTTGAAGACGAGGTCCTCGCCGCCGTCGGCCGCTGCCGCGAGCCCCGCGTAGCGCTTCTTGCTGCCTTCTTCCGCGCCGCGCACGGTCGGCATCAGGAAGCGGCGGTAGTGCCGCTCGTACTGCAGCTCCAGCGCGCTCTCGAGCCCGAAGTGGTCGCGCAAGTGCGCCTGCCACCAGTGGTTCACATGCTCGACGAGTGCGCGGCCCTTGGCGCCGGCTTCGTCGTCGTCGTGCGCACGGCCGAGCCACACGAACGTCGAATCGGTGTCTCCATAGATCACTTCGTACCCCTGCGCTTCGATCAGCTCGCGCGTGCGGTGCATGATCTCGTGCCCGCGCATCGTGATCGACGACGCGAGGCGCGGGTCGAAGAAGCGGCAGCCCATCGAGCCGAGCACGCCGTAGAACGAATTCATGATGATCTTCAGCGCCTGCGACAGCGGCGCGTTGCGCTGCCGCTTCGCGTCGTCGCGGCCTTCCCACACGCGGCGCACGATATCGGGCAGGCAGTGCGCGGTACGCGAGAAACGTGCGCCGAGAAAGCCGGACACCGATGCATCGTCGCCGGGATGCGCGAGCCCTTCGATCAGCCCGACCGGATCGATCAGGAACGTGCGGATGATCGACGGATAGAGGCTCTTGTAGTCGAACACGAGCACCGAGTCGTACAGCCCGGGGCGCGAATCCATCACGAAGCCGCCGGGGCTGGTCTGCCCCGTCACGTCGCCGAGGTTCGGCGCGACGTAGCCGAGCCGGTGCATGCGCGGCAGGTACAGATGCGTGAACGCCGCCACCGACCCGCCGGTGCGATCGGCCGCGAGGCCCGTCACGCTCGCGCGTTCGAGCGCGAACGACAGCAGGTCGGCCTTGTCGAAGATGCCCGTGACGAGCTCGCAGTCCTTCAGGTTGTAGCGCGCGAGCGCCGGCTTGTCGTGATCGAAGCGGCGCTGGATCTCCTCCATCCGCTGGTACGGGTTGTCGATCGACTTGCCTTCGCCGAGCAGCGCCTGCGACACGTATTCGAGGCTGAACGACGGGAACGTCCACGTCGCGGATTTCAGCATGTCGATGCCGTCCAGGATCAGCCGGCCGGCCGCGCCCGCGAAGAAGTGGTCGGGCTGCTGGCCGTGCGCGCGCCAGTCGAGCACGCTGCCGCCGCGGCCGAGCTTCAGCGGGATGCCGTATTGCTCCGAATGGGCATGCAGGATGCGCAGGTCGAACTGCACGAGGTTCCAGCCGATCACCGCATCGGGATCGTGTTCGTCGAACCATTCGTTGAGCCGCGCGAGCATCGCGGGCCGGCTGTCGCAGTAGTCGAGGCGGAAGTCGATGGCGTTTGCGGCGTCGCTGTCGCTGCCGTTCGGCGGGCCGAGCATGTAGACCTGCCGTTGCCCGCAGCCTTCGAGCGCGATCGAGTACAGCTCGCCGTGCACGCTGGTTTCGATGTCGAGCGACACGCAGCGCAGTGCCGGGCGATAGCCGTCGGCGGCTTTCAGCTCGGCGCCGGCCAGCGTGCCGTCGGGGCCGGGTTGCCCGCGAAACTGCACGCACGCCGTGATGAAGCGCTCCATCGCGTAGCGGTCGGGCGGCTGCACGTCGGCTTCGTAGACGTCGACGCCGGCTGCCGCGAGACGCTTCTGCAGCCCGGACAGATGGCGATAGCGCTTGCAATAGAGGCCGACGACCGGGCGCTGCCGGAAGTCGCGCAGCGCGAGCGGGCGCAACTCGGCCTCGCGCTCGCCGGCCAGCGCGCGTTCGGCGAGCGCCTGCTGTTCGGCCGGAATGAACGCGACGGCTTCCTGCGGGCGCAACCGTACGCGGCGCGGACCGTGTTCGGTTGCCAGCCAGAACTCGATCTCGATGCCGGATGCGGTGTCCCGCCAGTGGCGGGTGAGGATGAAGCCCTGCTCGAACGCCGTCAAAACGCTTGCTCGTGGTGGATGCCCAGGCGGCGGATTTTAGCGCTTGGGCGGGGGGAGCGGACGGAATGCATTTTTGCGCGCTGTTGACGATACGTATCGGGACACCTGCCGGTCCGATCCCGACCATCCACCGGCTTGCTGACGGTCTGCACTCCCCACCGTCTCCACCCAACCTCGATCCCGGATACCGGCCGGGTAACGCGGGACGTCGTGCGCGTCGCGGTCATCTCCAGCGTGGGCTCGGCGAGCGCGTGAAGTCCGGCGCGCAATCAGGTGACGGCGACCCGTTGCGCGACGCGCCATTCCGTGCGCGTTGAATTGGACGGTTTGAGGGTCCAGCGTCGCGCGGCGATTGCGTGCCACTTTGGCGTCACTATGCGTCGACGGCGAGTTCGAGCACAGAGGCTCGGAGCATGGCTGTTCTAACCTTGATCGACACCGTATCGATCGCGAACCGGCAAACCTGAAACGACACGCTGCAAGGAACGAATCAGGCGGATGACAACCGACGCGGCGTGTCGACCACGGCCGATGGCGGCTGCCGACCACCATCGTCACCTTTCGACCTCAGTCCCGGCATCATCCCGACAACAAAGTCGATGAACGCCCGTACCTTGGCCGGCACGTGGTTCCGGCTCGGATAGTAGACGTAAAGCGGGAAAGTCTCGTCGCACCAGTCCGTCAGTATCGGCTCCAGCGTGCCCGCCCGCAGGTGGGTGTCGATCCCGAGGTCGATCACCTGAGCGATCCCGTAGCCTGCAAGGCAGGCACCGATTTTGGTTCCTGCGTCCGTGACCATCAGCTTCCCGCTGACGGCCACCTTCACTTTCTCGTCGTCACGCCAGAACTCCCAATCGAAGGGCCTGCCGGTCGCCGGGTCGATGGCCAGGATGCATTCATGGCCATCGTCGACCAGATCCTGCGGCGACCTCGGCCGACCGCGCTGCTCCAGGTACGACGGCGCGGCCACGGTCAGGACTCGCGGACTGTACAGCCTGCGGCAGACCAGGGTTGAAACGGTTGGCGGTCCGAACCGGATGGCGAGATCGAATCCGTCGCTGATCAGGTCCGGGAAGTCGTGCCGGGTTTCCAGCTTCACATGAAGCGCAGGGTGATCCTTCATGAACTGGGCGAGCTCCGGCGCCAGCACCAGGCGGGCGAAAACGGCATCGCACGCCACACGAAGCGTTCCGTTGACGGTCGCGGTCTGGTGAGAGGCGCCGGCGGTTGCCTCTTCAATTCCCTGGAGTAACGGCAGCACCTTGGACAACAGTTCATGGCCGGCGTCCGTCACTTCGACATGCCGGCTGGTGCGCTGCACGAGCTTCGCGCGCAGGCGGTCCTCCAGTCGCTGGATGGCGCGACTGACCGCCGGTTGAGTCTTGCCCAGACGGGATGCGGCACGGCCGAAGCTTCCGGATTCGGCGATGGCTGCCAGAACCAGCAAGCCGCTGACGAGCCCTCCATCGAGGTCTTCCATGATCCATGTGTTCCTGTAATGGCAGCGATAACCGTGGCGCCGTAGCCGAGGGCTGCGTGGATCGCTCACTATACGAGCCGTTCACTACCGAGGGAAGCCAGCCATGACCCAGACCCAAGCCGTCGTCGCCTTGATCGACGATTATTTCAATTTGGCTTATGAGCCGAAGAGCCGTGACTTCGACGCGGTCTTTCACCCGAGCTGCCTGATTCAGTGGGTGGATGAAGGCCGGTTGCGCACGCTGTCGTCGCAGGAGTATGCGGCGCTCATCCATGGGAGGCAGAGCCCTCGCGCGACCGGCGCGCCGAGAGATGAAGCGATCCTGTCGACGGAGAATATCTCGGACAGCCTTTCAACGGCCACCGTGCGGGTGCGAATCGGAAACAAGCTCTTCAACGATCACTTCGTCATGCATAAGGTAGAAGGCAACTGGCTGATCGCGACCAAGGCGTCCGCTGTCGTGCATACGTTCGACTGAAACGCCACGCGGCGGATGCACGTCAACGTCCGGATTCGTGAGTGCCCGACAGCATGCACGCAAATACCGACGAACGAAAAGCCCGGGGAACTCATCGATTTCCCGGGCTTGCTACGCCATCGACCATTGACTGACTTGAAGCGGGGCCGGGGACCAGACTCGAACCGGCCCCCTCAAACATGCCCCTCATGCTCGATCGCCCGTCCCGGCGACGAGCGCGCGGCAACGTGCATCGGCACCCCCGACATCCTCGCCGCCCGCTTCGCCCACATCGCCGTCAATATCGGCACGAGAATCGCCGTCACGAGGCAAGCCGTCGCGACGATCGCCGTCGCCGCCGGCACCATCGGCTTGAACTTCGGAATCATCTCGCCGATGATCGCCGGGTTCGCCACCGCGGCGCCGGCCGTCGACGACGCGGCGAGCCCGGCGGTGCCGTTGCCGCCGCCCAGAAGCTTGTCCGCGAGCATCAGCGGCACACCCGTCACGACGATCACCGCGAGCCCGAGCGCGATGCCCGGCAGCCCGCTCTTCGCAATCACGTTGAGATCGATGCCGTTGCCGAGCGCGAAGCCGAAGAACGGGATCAGCGGATGCACGCAGCGCCCGAACAGCTCGCGCAGTTCCTCATCGAGGTTGCCGAGCGTGAAGCCGATCAGGAACGGCAGCACCGCGCCGACGAACAGCCGCGTCTCGAACACCGCGACGCCGGCCGCGCCGAGAATCAGCATGCTGACGAGCGGCCCCGATTCGATCGACATCAGCACGAAGGCGCCCGCCTCTTCCTTGCTGCCGTACTGCTGCATCACGGCCGCGTAGAGGCCGCCGTTGGTCATGTCCATCGACGTCGTGATCGCGAGCAGCGACAGGCCCGCGAACAGGCCGGTCTTGATGCCATCGTCGGGAATGAACTGGGCGGCGATCACGGTCGCGAGCCACGCGACCACGAGCTTCGTCGCGAGCAGCGTGCCCGATTTGCGCAGCACGACGCCGGTCGCGCGCAGGTTGATCGTCGCACCCATGCAGAAGAACCAGACGGCGAGGATCGGCACCGTGCCCGCAATCAGGCCGTTGGTGAACGAGCCGAAGTACTTCCCGGCGTTCGGCGCGAACGTGTGCACGCACGCGCCGAGCAGCATCGGGACCAGCATGAGCCCGCCCGGGATGCGGTCGATGGCCTGTTTCAGCTTCACGTCTCCTCCGTGGACGTCGATGCGTCCCGTTGTCGAATGATGTCTGCTGACTGACTATAGGACATGATTCGGAATGCTGTTCCGTTTTTGTCGATATCGGTGGTAGTCGTATACCCGTAAGGCGATACGAGATTGATTCCAAAGGAATTTATCGACCCCGAGCGCGGAATCAAAAATCCGGATTGGCGTTCCGAATTTGAGGAATGTGTGCTTCAATCTTCGTCAGGGCGATCGTCGGCGCGGGTGTCGGCGGCGCGTCCATTTCCCTCGGAGAACCGGCATGGAAGTGCGGCAAGGCATCCACGGCGAACATGCGAAGACGCTCGACACGGCCGGCCTGCGCCGGCATTTCCTGGTGGAGAACGTGTTCGAGCCCGACGCGCTGTCGCTTACCTACAGCCATATCGACCGGATCATCGTCGGCGGCGCATGGCCGGCCACGCGCCCGGTCGAGGTGCCGGCGTCGCTCGGCGCCGCGATGGGCGTGAGCCATCTGCTGGAGCGGCGCGAACTGGGCGCGATCAACATCGGCGGGCCCGGCTGGGTCGAGGTCGACGGGCAGCGTCACGTGGTGGGCACCGAGGAGGCGGTCTACATCGGGCAAGGCGGGCAGGGTGTCGTGTTCGGCAGCGACGATCGAGCGCATCCCGCGAAGTTCTATCTGAACTGCGCACCCGCACACACGGCCCATCCGACACGCACGATCACGCTCGCGCAGGCGTCGCCCGACACGCTCGGCGATGCGGCCACGAGCAATCGCCGCACGATCTACAAGTTCATCGTGCCCGACGTGCTGCCGACCTGCCAGCTGTCGATGGGGATGACGAAACTCGAGCCCGGCAGCCTGTGGAACTCGATGCCATGCCATACGCACGAGCGGCGGATGGAGGTGTATTTCTACTTCAACCTCGCGGCCGGCGCGGCCGTGTTCCACCTGCTCGGCGAACCGCAGGAGACGCGCCACGTGGTCGTGCACAACGAGCAGGCCGTGATCTCGCCGAGCTGGTCGATCCATTCGGGCGTCGGCACGCAGGCGTACACGTTCATCTGGGGGATGGTCGGCGAGAACCAGGTGTTCAAGGACATGGATCACATCGCCGTTGCCGACCTGCGCTGACACCATGAAACGCGATACGCCCGATCTTCCCGCCAACGACACGCGCACCGCGCTCGCCGGCCTGTTCGACCTGACCGGCAAGGTCGCGATCGTCACCGGCTGCAACACGGGGCTCGGCGCGGCGATGGCCGTCGCGCTTGCGTCGGCGGGATGCGACATCGTCGGTGCGAACCGTTCGGCGCCCGCCGAGACATCGGCGCGCGTCGAAGCGGCCGGGCGGCGCTTCGTCGACGTGCGCGCCGATCTGTCGACGCTCGAGCCGGTCGAGCGGATCGTCGGCGGCGCGATCGATGCGTTCGGTCACGTCGACATCCTCGTCAACAACGCGGGCATGATCCGCCGCTGCGATGCGCTCGAATTCACCGAAGCCGACTGGGACGCCGTGATCGACGTGAACCTGAAGAGCGTGTTCTTCCTGTCGCAGGCCGTTGCGCGCCAGATGGTGCGGCAGGGGCGCGGCGGCAAGATCGTCAACGTCGCGTCGATGCTGTCGTTCCAGGGCGGCATCCGCGTGCCGTCGTACACGGCGTCGAAGAGCGGCGTACTGGGTCTCACGCGCCTGTTCGCGAACGAATGGGCCGCGCGCGGGATCAACGTGAACGCGATCGCGCCGGGTTACATGGAGACCGACAACACCGCGCAGTTGCGCGCGGACAGCCGACGCAGCGACGACATCCTCGGCCGCATCCCGGCCGGCCGCTGGGGCGTGCCGGACGATCTCGCGGGCGCGGTGGTGTTTCTTGCGTCGCGCGCATCGGACTACGTGCACGGTCACACGCTTGCCGTCGACGGCGGGTGGCTCGCGCGCTGACCGTGCCGCACGGCGAACGCGTTATGCTCTCCCGATTTGCCTCTCACGGATTCACGGACATGACAGCAACGCCCAGACAGCGCAAGCGTGATCAGGCGAACCCGGAAGCGGGGGGCGGCCATCCGCGGGCCGGCCATCAGGAGGCCGGCGATTCGCAGGCCGGCGGCGCGGAGAAGGCCGACTCGGTTGCCGCCGTCGGCAAGGTCTTTACGATCCTCGCCGCGCTCGGCGATCGCCGCGAGATCGGCATCAGCGAACTGTCGCAGCATCTCGGCATGTCGAAGACGACGGTGCATCGTTTCCTGCAGACGCTCAAGGCGCTCGGCTACGTCGCGCAGGAAGGCGAGACCGACCGCTACCGGCTGACGATCCGGCTGTTCGAGCTCGGCAGCAAGGCGCTGGAGAGCGTGGACCTCGTGCGCGAAGCCGATCTCGAGATGCGCCGCATCGGTCAACTGACGCGCGAAGCCGTGCATCTCGGCGCGTTCGACGAGGACGCGATCATCTACATCCACAAGATCGACGCCGATTACGGGCTGCGCATGCAGTCGCGGATCGGCCGGCGCAATCCGCTGTACAGCACGGCGATCGGCAAGGTGCTGCTCGCGTGGATGGCTCCCGGCGAGGCGCGCGCGGTGCTGGCCGGCATCGAGTTCCGGAAGTCGACCGCGAAGACGCTCGCGTCGGCGGATGCGGTGATGAGCATCCTGCCGCACGTGCGACAGCAGGGCTATGGCGAGGACAACGAGGAGCAGGAAGATGGCCTGCTGTGTCTCGCGGTGCCCGTGTTCGACCGTTTCGATCGCGTGATCGCGGGCTTGTCGCTGTCGTTTCCGACGATGCGATGCGGCGCGGACACGAAGGCGCATTACGTCGCATTGCTGAAGGAAGCCGGGCAGGCGATTTCCGCGCGGCTGGGACATCGCCAGGAGGCGGCTGGCGTCGAGCAGGCGACGGTCGCACAGGATTGAGCACGTGCCGGTAGAGAGCCGGCAAAACGAAACGACGATACGACGTCAAGAACGGATCATGCAGATGACAACGACGATGCGCATCGGTATCGCGATGCTTGCGATCGGCGCGTGCGTGGGCACGAACGGCGCCTACGCAAAAAACGCAGTGGACTGCGCCAAGCTCGACGCGGCAACGAGCGGCCCGGACGACAACTTCCGGCCGCCGGCGTCGGGCACGGTCATCGGCGCGGGGCGCGCGTACTTCTACTCGGCGCCCGATGCGCAATGCATGACGACGCGGACCTTCATCATTCCCGGCGATTCGGTAACCGTCTACAAGTCTCACGGGCGCTGGTACAACATCATGTACATCAACGGCAAGACCGGCGAAGACTTCGAAGGCTGGGTCGAGCAGGGCCGCGTGCGCCTGGACGGTCAATACGGCGCACAGTAGCCGTCGATGCGAATGTGTCGGCGGCACACTCCTACACCGACACCCACGCACGATCCTGCCTCAAATGCTCCACCCGCTGCGGCCGTTGATACAGATAACCCTGCGCATACTGAATCCCGACCGCATGCAGCGCCCGATGCTGTACTTCGGTCTCCACACCTTCCGCGATGATCTTCAGGTCGTAGTGATCCGCCACGGACGCGATCCCTTCGATCAACCCCGCACTGCCGCCGTTCAGTTGCGAGACGAACTGGCGATCGATCTTCACGTAGTCGAACGGAAAGCGTGACAGCAAGTCGAGATTGCTGTGATGCGTGCCGAAATCGTCGATCGCGAACTTCGCGCCTTTCGCGCGCAGCGCATGGAACATCGCGGTGGTCCGCGCGTTCTTCTCGAGCAGGATGCGCTCGGTCACTTCGAGCACCAGCGTAAAGCCCGGCGGCAGCGCGCGGATCGCCTCCTCGACGACGGACACGAACCGCGTGCGCTCGAGATCCTTCGGCGCGATGTTGATTGCGATGCGCAGCGGCGCGCAAGGCGTCAGCGCGGACAGTTCCGTCACGGCTGTCCGCAGCACGAATTCGGTCACTTTCGGCAGCACCGCGCTCGATTCGACCTGCGGGATGAACACGGCCGGGCTGATGGCCCCCCACTTGGGGTGCTGCCAGCGCAACAGCGCTTCGACGCCGACGGTCCTGCGCGTTTCGACATCGACGATCGGCTGGTACACGACGTGGAACTCGTCGCGCCTGAGCGCATTGCGCACGGCCTTCAGCAGTAGCCGGCGCGGCGCCATCGCGAGCAGGTAGGCCGCCATCACGAGGCCGTCAGCCAGTAGCACGATCGTGATGCCGATCAGCCGATAGTGCTGCCGGACCTGCGACGCATAGTGCGCGGATGCGGCAACCCGCACCGTGAACGGCCAGCGGGGCGACACGATCGTGCTTCCGCCTGCTGGTCCGGTGGCCGACTCCGGCGTGAATGTCCCGCGCTGGTCGAGATGGCCCGAACCCGCGATCGACAGCGTCGCGGTTTCCGTCCCGTAGCGGGCGCCGTGCGCGAGCGCATCGGCCACGTAGTCGCCTTCGATCAGGTAGAGCACACCGGCGCCGGGTGCGGTCGCGTAAAACACGGGCAGCACCGGGATGCCTTGCTGGAACGGCGTCTGGCGCAGCAGCGTGACGAGCGTCGAGCCGGGTTCCGGCTCGTGGGTATACGCACCGAGCGGCAGGTCGATCGCCCCCAGCGCCGACGAGCACATGACACGGCCCTCGTGCACCAGCGCGACGGCGCGCAGATAGCGCAGGCGCGTACCTATCTCGGCGAGCGTCCGGAATACCGCCGGGCATGGCCGCCCGACGAGCGCGGTCAGTTCGTCCACATGCCGCAGGCGCGCGCCGTCCAGGATGCGGTCCACCGAGGCCACGATGTCGTTCGCGATGACGCGTTCATGCTCGGTGACGGTGTCGCGCGCGTAACGGTCGGCAAGTGCGATCGCGAATGCCGGCACGAGCACGCAAACGATTACGGCGGCGAAAAAGGCGACCCGCGGCCATGCGCCGCTGCGCTGGAAAACGGCCTTCGAGCCTGGCGTGAACGCTGACATTCCCGCGGTCGCCTTGGGTGTTGTGTGTATGGAGAGGCGAGTCGAACCGGTCGATACACCGCCGGCGCGTGCGTCATGCCGGGTTCGGGCCATGCGCGGTGCGTGCCGGTATCGCAATGCGATCTATGCGACGGTCGCGACGGGCATCTGCGGCAGACCCGGCGCAATCGGCCAATCATTCCGGAGGCTTGCCTTTATGAACATGTGCATGCAGCACATGTATATAGACGTAGCACACCGAAAAAAACCCCCGGCCGCATGGTCTTGCGGCCGGGACAAAAAACACCGTCTCTTGGCACGAGGATGGTGCGCGGCAAGTATAAGATGTGATGAGAGATTGCGAAATATTGTTATTCAACTATTGGTGTAGTTTTGTCATTGTGTCTCGACAGGAAACATTCTTTCGGGATGCTGTCTTCGTCGACCTGCCGGCGGCCTGCGATCGGTCGCCGCGCGATACGGTCGTACGTCTCGCCGGAGCTTCGGGATGGAAGAAAATACCGCGCCCACGGTCATCGTGACCGATGGCGCAGCCGCGGCCGACGGCGGTTCGCTGTGGATCCGGATTGCCGTGAACGGAAACCCCAGCAACTACTCGCTCAACCGCTCGCTCGCTGCGCGCGGCACGCCGCGCTACAACACCATCGGCGGTGAACATGGCCCGCTTTCGAAAGGTGAACGAAAGGAATTGCTCGCGCTGCTGCGCAGCATTGCCGCCCCCGCGATGTGGGCCGGCATGGTCGGTACGTTCGTGCAGGTGTTGCAGGCGTCCGAAGACGAGTGAACGACGCGGCGCGTCGGCGCGTCGCGCGGGCCGCGATTCAGAAATCGTTGCGCATCTTGCGCAGCAGGTCACCGCCCGACTGATGCGTATCCACCGCGGTGAGCACGTCGGTCAGGAACCACGGCAGGTTCAGTTGCGTATTGGCATCGCTGACGCATACGCGGATCGGCGGTGCCTTCAACGACGAGCGGGCGTCGGGCGTGGCGTCGCGGGACGGCACGCAGTTTTTCGCGTGCACTTGAACGGGCGCCGGCTCGGCGCTGCCGGCGGGCGCGCCGGCGGCGGCCGGCAAGCTGACGACGGCCAGCAGGGTCAGGACAGCGACAGGGGCAACGCGTTTCATGGGATTCTCCGGCAATGCTCGTTCGACCGCGCGGGCGGACGCGAGTTCGTCGGCGGCACGCTTGCGCGCCGCGCTCAGCCGCGCGCGACGTTCGCTGCCCGCGCCGGTTGCCGGCTGCGCCACTGCTGCGGCGATTCGCCGGTCCAGCGCCGGAAGGCGCGCGTAAAGGCGCTGTGTTCCGAATAGCCGAGCAACCAGGCGACTTCCGCAAGCGTCAGTCGCGGATCGTTCAGGTGGTCGATCGCGAGCCGCCGCCGCGTGTCCTCGCGCAGGATCCGGAAGTTGAGCCCGAGTTCGGCAAGCCGTCGATGCAGCGTGCGCGACGACACATGCAGGTCCGCTGCAATCTGTTCGAGGCTCGCTTCGCCCTGCGTCAGCAGGCGCGCGACGGCTTCGCGCACCGACTGTTCGAGATCGTCCGTCTGCCGCAGCTCGGCAAGCAGCGCGCTCGCCTGGCGTTCCATCATCTGCAGCAGCGCGTCATCCGGCTGGCGCAGCGGCTGCATGAGCAGGTGCAGCGGGAACGCGAGGCGGTTCACCGGCTGGCCGAATCGCACCGGGCAGCCGAAATAGTCGACGTACGGTCGTTCGTCGCCGGGCGACGGATGCACGAAGCAGACTTCGTCGGGCCCGTGGTGCGTGCCGGTGATGTTGCGTGCGAACTGGACGATGGCCGTCAGCGCCACTTCGTCGACGAGCGGGCCGAGCGGTTCGGGCGCGTCGTGCCATTCGATCGCGACCGACGTCGCCTCGACCCGCACCTCCATGCGCGCGACATTCGCGATCAGGTGTTCGTATTGCTGCCAGCGCGCGAGTGCGGCGCCGGCATCGCGGCACGCATGCAGCGCATAGCCGAGCGCACCGAGATGGGCGGGCGTGATTCGCTGGCCGACGTGCAGGCCGAGCAGCGGATCGTCGAGCGCGTGCACCGCGCATTCGAGCAGGCGCCGCCAGTGAGCGCTCGCATACAGCGTGAGCCCGCGATCGTGCTCGGGCGGCCGCGCCTCGCCGAGCACGCGCACGGCATCCTTGCCCTGCTCGGACAGATAGTCGAACAGCAGCCGCACGTAGGTGCTCGAGTAGTAGACGCGCTGCGTCGATAGCGGGGAGGCGGCGGGCATGGCGGAAAGTGTCAAGTAATCGTCGGCAAGTGTCAACGCGGGACGACCCGCGCGCGACCATACTGCCGGTCAGTTCTTGATCGAGGCCGCGAACATGCCGACCGAGTTGATGACGTGGCTCCATGCGTTCCTGGGTAACGACGTGGACTGGAAGCAGGTGCTGTTGATCGGCATGACGCCGGTCTTCCTGATCGCGTTCGCGATCGAATACGCGGTGATGACCGGGCGCGGCCGCCGCGAGCCGTTTCGCTGGAAGGAGATCGTCGCGAACCTGTCGCTCGGCGCCGGCTATCAGGTGGCCGAGACCGTGATGGGGCTCCTGTTCACGGGCGCGATCTTCGCGTGGGTCTATCGGCACCGGCTGTTCGACGTGCCGGTGAACGGCATCACGATCGTGCCGATCTTCGTCGTCGTGGAGTTCTGCTACTACTGGTTTCATCGCACGTCGCATCGCGTGCGCTGGTTCTGGGCCGCGCACGTGCCGCATCACAGCGGCGAAGTGATGAACTTCACGACCGCGATGCGGCAGTCGCTGCTGAACGCGTTCGTCGGCGTGTTCGTGTTCTACCTGCCGCCGGTGTGGCTCGGCATCCCGCCGGCCGTCGTGCTGTTCCTGCTCGCGGTCGATCTCGCGTACCAGTACTTCGTGCATACCGAGGCGATCGGGCGGCTGCCGCGCTGGTTCGAGTACGTGTTCGACACGCCGTCGAACCATCGCGCGCATCACGGCCGCAATCCGCGTTACATCGACCGGAACTACGGCGGCGTGCTGATCATCTTCGATCGCCTGTTCGGCACGTATGTCGAGGAGACGGAGCCGGTCGACTACGGAATCACGCAGCAGATTCGTTCGTACAACTTCATGGTATTGAACCTGCACGAATTCGTCGACATGTGGCGCGACGTGTTCGCGCCCGGGCCTGTCCCGCAGCGGCTGAAACACCTGTGGATGCCGCCCGAATGGGAGCGGCCGGGGCATCGGCCGATCCATACGTGGACTGTCGAGCGCAAGGGCGACGAGGAGACGGCCACAACCTCGTGTGCGATGCCCGACGAGAATGCGTCGGCGGCAGGGCGCAAGATCGTACAAGCCGCCGGTACACGATCCGGCTAACCTGCGTGCTTTCCTCGGCGAAAGGCGCGGCGGGCAATGACGAAGAAAGTATTCTGGGACGATCCCTACCGGACGACGCTGGATACCGTCGTCAGCCACGTCGACGGCGACCGCGTGCGGGTGGACGCCACCATCTTCTTTGCGCTTTCGGGCGGGCAGGAAAGCGATGCGGGGTCGCTGGGCGGCTATCCGGTCATCCAGGCCGACAAGCAGGGCCTCGACATCGTCTATACGTTGCCGCACGATCATGCGCTGAGCGTCGGCGATCGCGTGACCTGGCGCATCGACTGGACGCGGCGGTACCGGCTGATGCGCCTGCACTTCGCGGCCGAAATGGTGCTGCAGCTGGTCTATCGGCTCAGGCCCGGCATCGAGCGCATCGGCGCGCATATCGGGCCGGACAAGGCGCGCATCGACTTTGCGAGCGACACGAGCGTGGCGCCGCTGTTTCCCGAGATCGAATCGGCCGCGGCCGATCTGTCGAAGCGCGACCTGCGCATCGTGACCGACTTCAGCGATGTCGACACGCAACGGCGGTTCTGGCGTGTCGACGGCTTCGCGACGATGGCGTGCGGCGGCACGCATCCGGCGTCGACCGGCGAGGTCGGCATGCTGACACTCAAGCGCAGGAACACCGGGAAGGGCAAGGAGCGGATCGAGGTGATGCTGGTCGAGCCGGAGACGGCCGGCGGGCAGCGGGGCGAGCGGGTTGCGTAACCCGCTGCCCGCGTCACCTCACTGATACCCGTAACACTGCTTCAACCCCGCGTAGTCATAGAAGTGACTGCCCGGCGCGATTTTCGCGCCGTCGCACGCGGCCTGGAAATCCGTTTCGCGCTCGTTGTACAGCATCTTCACGATGAGCCGCGAGCCGTTGCGGTAGACATCCCACTGCATGTTCGCGGCCATCGGCGACACCTGATCACCGCGCCACGGATTGTTCGCATACGTGTAGGTCTGCGCCTGCGCTGTCGGCACGAACACGTTCTTCAGGTTCATGATCGACGCGAATGGAATCACGATCTCCGCGTGCGTGAAGCGCAGCTTCGCGGCGCGGGTCAGGTCGCCGCGCGCGATCGCATCGACTTCGCCGAAGAAATCGTCCTGCAGCACCTTCGCCATCCGGTACGTGACGGGGTTCGCTTCCTGGATGCCGGGGCCCTTCTGGTAGTAGTCCTCGGCATCCTGCAGATACGCGAGATACTGCGCCTGCTCCGCGCCGATGTACTTCTCCATCGTGACGCCGCCGGTTTCAGCCGTCATCGCGGGCGCGACCTGCAGCAGGTTGTACAGCACGCTCACCGCATCGACGGGCGTCGCGATCTTCGTCTTGCCGTCGCCCTTCAGCGTGTTGGTGAACTTGCCGTCCGCCGACGTGAATGCATAGGTCCCCGTGTTCGCGAACGAGTAGCCGTCGGTGCCGAGCTTCGCGATGAAGGCCTGCGACACGAGCGCGGACAGCACCGTCTGCGCGACGTCGGCCGCTTGCGGCGCGGCCTTGATCGCGTTGAGCTTCGCGGCCACCGTCGCGTCGTTCGCATACGCCTGGTATGCCTGGCTTGCCTGGTAGGTCGCGTAGTACGGATTGCCCGTATCGGTCACGAGATCGGTGGCCGGCTTCAGCGCATGGAAATACAGCAGGAAGCGGTTGGTGCCGGCCGGTTGCGCGACCGGCGCGTTCGCGGGATAACCGGACGGCGCGGCGGGCAGCGTGATCGCCGTGGCCAGTGCCGGCTGAGCCGCCACGAGCGACGCGGAGAAATACGTCGAGCTGTCGACCGCGCGATCCTGGCCGGAGTTGACGACGACGACCTGCCGGTTGCCGGCCGCGAACAAGGCGGGCAACCGCTGCGCGAGCCGTGCGGCGAGTTGCTGGTGTTCGCGGATGCCGGTTTGCGTGAGATTGCCGTACCCGGGCGTCGAGATGCCCGCCACGCCATAGCCGAGCAGCGCATTGGCCTTCATCATCGCGACCGTGTCGGCCTTCAACTGGGCGCCGAGCGCGGTCAGTGCGCCGTCGGCCTCGGCCTTGACCAGCATCGCGTAGATCGCGCCGTCGTACTTGAAGCCCGACAATCCACGCGAGCCGTGGCGCGCGACGAGTTCCGTATAGACGGGCGCGTAGCCGGCGGGTGGCGCTTCGTACGTCGCGGCGTCCTGCTGCGGACGGTACGGCGTCTTCGTCTGGTAGTAAGTCGCGGGTGTCGGCTTGGGCTGAGGCTGCGGTTGCGGTGCGGGCGTCGAACCGCTGTTGTCGGCAGAGGCCGCGGGTGGTGTCGAGTCGTCCCCGCCGCAGGCAGCGAGCAGCAGGCAGGTAATCGTGAGGGTGGTGGCGGTGCGGATCGGGCGTGTCATCGTGGCGTGCAACGGGCGGGACGATGCAGGTTCGCGTCGTCCCGTCTCCGGGAGTGATCGGTCAAGCCCCGAAGTGTTGCAAGCGACTTTGACAGCAGAATGTCAGGATCGAGTCGGGCAATCGTCGGATTGCCGTCCGCGTGGTACATGGCCGGCCACCGCCGGCCGGTGTGGCGGCGTTCAGTGCAGCCCGGCCGACGCGATCGAGCGCACGGTGTCGGTGATGTTCACGCAGCGCGACAGGCCGAAATGCTCGGCTTCGCGGCGCTCCGGTTCGCTGCTTGCAATTGCCACCGCGCGTTCGGGCGGCACGCCGAGTGCCTGCAGCGCGACGTCGAAGGGATGCTGGTTTGATCTGGAGTCCTGCTGATTGGCGTCCGTGACGACGACCGAGAAGCGGTCGAGGTTCGCGCGGCCGAACTGGCCTTCGAACATGTCGCTGAGCCGTGCGGCCGGCAGCGTCGTGACGAGACCGAGTCGATATCCTTCTTCCGATGCTCGGTCGAGCCACTGGATGATCGCGTCGCGTTGATGGCGCGATTCATGCGAATCCGGTGTTGCTTCGATTTGCGCGAATGCTGCGTCGAGACGGGTGACGATGGCTTCGATGACCACGGTGATTCCTCTTCAGAGACGTGATGATCCGTTCGCCGACGGGAATGCCACACACCTTAGCGTCGATCCGGAAATCACGACCAATTAATATTTATATTCGACCCATACGATTCGCCTAATGAATGGGACGTCGAGCCAATGTGGGCGCGGGATGCATGTCGCACGGCCTGTTTCGCGCGAATCGCATCGTATCGACGGCCTTCGATGTGATGCACCAGATTCGCGCACGCAGTGAATGCACCGCGCCTGTGCAAATGAAAAAACGGCATATCGAGCGATGCACGCCCGATATGCCGTCTTGCAATCCCGCGTATGAACAGGCGTGATCAGTGCAGCTTGATCGACGGCTGGTTGCGGCTTTGCAACCAGTGGCTCAGCGACTGGAACAGCGCACGCTTCACGCCGACCACGCTGAACAGGTGCTTGCGATACAGGAACTTGTACAGCCCGATCGCGGCCAGTCCGTCGACGATCAGCGAACGCGAACGCACGCTGATGTCGGCCTGGTACACGGCGCCCGCATGCCCGAGCGACACGACGGTGCCCGCATCGCGGAACGTGAAGGCCGCCACCGGCTTGCCGGCGACGCGCCGCGCGAACGCGTTGACCAGGTACACGGCCTGCTGATGAGCGACCTGCGCACGCGGCGGCAGGAAGCCGTTCGCGCCGCTCGTCGGGCAGGCGGCACAGTCGCCGAATGCATACACGTGCGGGTCGTCCGGCGTCTGCAGCGTGTCGGTCACGATCACCTGGTTCGAACGGTTGAGCGCGATGTCGCCGATCTGCCGCAGGAACGCGGGGCCCGCCACGCCGGCTGCCCAGATCGTGATGTCGCTCGCGAGCCGCTCGCCGGTCGAGGTCGTCACGGCATCCGCGCCGACTTCCGCCACGCGGGTATCGGTCAGTACGTCGACGTTCAGCGCGCGAAGCTGCGCGTGCATCTTGCCGGACAGCCGCTCGTCGAGCGCCGGCAGGATGCGCGGGCCGCCTTCGATCAACCGGATGTGCACGTCGCGTGCGGACACCAGCGCCTTGAAGCGGTACGTCGTCAGCTGCTGGATCGCGTCCCGCAATGCCGCTGCCAGCTCGACGCCCGTCGCGCCCGCACCGATCACGTTGATGCAGATCGGCGCCGCGCGCCGCGCGGGCTGCTGCTCGGCGAGGTGATTCGCCTTCGTGCACGCCGCGAGGAACTTCCGGCGGAAATCCTCGGCCTGGTCGAGGTTTTCGAGCGGCAGCGCGTGGCGCGCCGCACCCGGCACGTTGAAGAAGTTCGTCACGCTGCCGACGGCGAGCACGAGATCGTCATAGTCGAGCTCGCGCTGCGGCAGGATTTCCGTGCCGTCCGCGTCCTGCACGGCCGCGATCGTCGCGGTGCGTGCCACGCGGTCGACCTGCTGCAGCGCGCCCTGCACGAAGCGGAACCCGTGGCGCTTCGCTTGCGCCGCGTATTCGATCGTGTGCGAGGCCGGGTCGCGATGGCCCGATGCGGCTTCGTGCAGCAGCGGCTTCCAGAAGTGCGTCGGATAGCGGTCGACGAGCACGACTTCGGCTTGTCCGCGGCGTCCGACCGTATCGCCGAGACGCGTGGCGAGGTGCAGGCCGCCGGCGCCGCCGCCGACGATCACGATGCGCGGCAGGCGCGGGGCGCGGTCCGTTGCAAGGTTGGGCGTGGTGTTGTCCATGTAGGGCTCCCGCTTTAATGACGATTCGGATGACATTGCTCAAGAACCGACGATATAGTTTCGAACCTACACGAACAATTTAATGTTTATAAGCGACTCATATGTATTCACTTATAGGAAAGACCGCGACGTTCCGGCAGCTGAAGGCGCTGGACATGATTGCGCGGCTCGGCAGCGTGTCGCGGGCGGCCGAGGAACTGAACCTGACGCAGCCGGCCGTGTCGCTGCAGGTTCGCCTGCTCGAGGAGGCGGTCGGCGCCGCATTGCTGCAGCGGGTGGGGCGCGGCGTGCAGCTGACCGCGGCCGGCGAGATCGTGTCGCGTTACGCGCGCGAGATCCTGCATCTGTGGAGCGAGGCCGGCGACGAAGTGGCCGCGCTGACGGGCGATCTCGGCGGCACGCTGCGGATCGGCGCGATCACGACGGCCGAGTACCTGATTCCGCCGCTGCTCGTGAAATTCACCGCGACGCGTCCGCATGTGAAGACTTATTTCAAGGTGGGCAATCGCGATGACATCATCCGCATGCTCGCCACGCATGAAATCGATCTCGCGGTGATGGGCAGCGCGCCGAAGGAGTTGCGCACGCATGCGGTCGAGTTCGCGAAGCATCCGATGGTGTTCGTCGCGGCGCCCGGCCATCCGCTGATGCAGCGCAAGCGCGTCGCGCTGAAGGATCTCGAATCCGCGCACCTGCTCGTGCGCGAACGCGGCGCGGGGACGCGCTCGACGGTCGAGAGCCTGTTCAAGAACGCGGGCTACCGGTTCCATGTGGGCTCCGAACTGTCGAGCAACGAGGCGATCAAGCAGATGGCCGAAGCGGGGCTCGGCGTGGCGTTCCTGTCGTTGCACGCGTGTGCACTCGAACTGCGCACCGGGCTGCTCGGGCAACTGCCGTTCCCCGGCAACCCGATCGAGCGCGAGTGGTATGTGGTCACGCTCGCCGACCGGCGCATTTCGCAGGTCACGGGGCTGTTCCGCGATTTCCTGATCAAGCAGGGCGCGCCGGTGATCGACGGCGCGACGGTGGCGCCGCACGAGCGGCGGCGCAAGTAGGCGGATGCGTCGGCCGGCCGCTCAGACGAGCCCGAAGTCGTCGTTGCTGTCGGGGATCGATGCGAGCAGCCGTTCGAGCCGGGTCCAGCCGACGATGCGCAGGCACCAGGCGGCGATCGGGGTGCGGTCGTTGCGGGGGCCGGATGAGGGGCGATTGGCGGAGGAAGGCGAGCGCGCGGTGAACGCGGCGCGCGGCGCAAGGCACTGATGGGGCATGACGGTCTCCGTAGGTGTCGGATGGGGCCATCGTAAGCGGCGCGGCGCCCGCCGGCGCACACGCAAGGATGACCCTGAGCAGGAATGGATGATCTTTTTCTGCTCGACCCGGGCGGGCCGCCGGCAGGCCCGGCAGGCGGCTTGAAAACGCGTCACAATGCGCGTTCGACATTCCGATCCACAGGAGGAAGGCCATGAGCGATGCGATTCTCGCGGCGCCGACGGACAACGGCGTCCCGGTCAGCCTGCGCTCGAGCCGCGGGCTCGGCTGGCAGGGCTTCGGCGCGTCGCTGCTGGCCATCCGCGCGGGCACCTACCGGATTCCGGCGGCCGAGCATCACCGGATCGGCGTGCATATCGGGTCGCCCGTTCGCGCGGATTGCGTGTGCGACGGCGAGCGCGTGTCGCGCATCCAGGCGCATGGCGACGTCGACGTGATTCCAGCCGGCCTGCCCGGCCAGTGGACCGACAGCGCCGATTGCCAGATTCTCCATATCGCGCTCAGCGACACATTCGTGCGGCGAACCGTCGAGCAGCTCGAACTGAAGCCGTCGCAAGGGCAGATCCGTCGCCGGCTGCAGGTGCGTGATCCGCGCCTGCAGCACATTGCATGGGCGATGGCCGCCGAACTCGAAGCGGAAGACGCGTCGGATCCGCTCTACGCGGAAAGCCTGTGCACGGCGCTCGTCGCGCGGCTGGTCGACGGCCAGCCGGCGTTCCGCGAGCGCCGCCGCACGCTCGCGCCGAAGGCGGCCGCGCGCGTGATCGACTACGTCGAAGCGAATCTCGAACGGCGCATGACGCTGGCCGAACTCGCGGCGCTCGTGTCGATCAGCGTGCCGCATTTCAAGGTGCTGTTCCGCGAAACGCTCGGGATGCCGGTGCACCAGTACGTCGTGCGGCGCCGGGTCGAGCGTGCGAAGGCGTTGCTGCTCGAAGGCCGGCTCAGCATCAGCCAGATCGCGCTCGAAGCCGGGTTTGCCCACCAGAGCCATATGGCGAACTGGATGAATCGCGTGCTGGGGGCGACGCCTACCGAGATTGCGCGGTCGGGGGCGCGGGGCGTGCTGCGGCTGGCGTATGACGGCGAGGGCAGCGGGCGTGACGCGTAGCGGAGCGATGGCGCCGCACCGGAGATGAGTTGTCGCGTCGGATTTCGGGGCCATTCTCCAGCAGGCTTCTGGACTGTTTTCGCCTGCACTCTCGGCTAGCAGGCAGACCGTACGATTCGACGCGGAAGGCGAGGCAGCGGACGGCCAGCATGACAGCCGCCAGCCAATCCGTCATCCTTTCCTGCTGGTTTCATCCCTCCGTGCGCGCCGCTCCCTCCGCGCAAACCGACAATCACCGCACCTTCATCCCCTCAGGAGCGAATCGTGTTCGTGATCTTCGGTGCATCCGGCAACGTCGGCCAGTCGACCGTGACGGCCCTACGCAACGCCGGCCATCCCGTGCGCGCGGTATTGCGCGACGCACGCCATCGTGAGCGTTTCGCGCAGCTCGGCTGCGACGTCGTGATCGCCGAGCTGACGGACGCGAACGCGGTCGCAGCGGCAATCGACGGTGCGCGGGCCGTGCAGATCCTGTGCCCGGTGCCCGTCGCCGATCCCGATCCGGCCGCGACGATGACGCGGACGATCGACGTCGCGACCGCCGCGCTCGCCGCCAACCCGCCGCCGGTGCTGCTCGCGCTGTCGGATTATGGCGCGGAGCGCGACGGCAATACGGGCATCACGCGTCTGTTTCATCACTTCGAGGAGCGGCTGCGGACGATCCCGACGCACCTGACGCTGCTGCGTTCGGCCGAGCATCTGCAGAACTGGACGCGCATCCTGCCGGTCGCGCTCGGCACCGGCGTGCTGCCGAGTTTTCACCATCCGGTCGGCAAGGTGTTCCCGACGGTCTGGGCGCCCGATGTGGGCGTCGTCGCGGCGCGGTTGCTGCTCGATGCGCGGGAAGGCGGCAACGGGCCGCGCATCGTCAGTGTCGAAGGGCCGCGGCGGGTGAGCGTGACGACGATCGCCGATACGCTCGCCGCGGCGGCCGGCCGGGCAATCGTCGCGCATGAACTGCCGCGCGACACGTGGGCTGCGACGCTGCTGCGCGCGGGCCTCAGCGAACGTCATGCGCAGTTGATCGTCGATCTCTACGACGTGCACAACGCGGGGCAGATCGACGTCGAGGAGGGCGTGTCGGAGCGGCTTTACGGCACGACGGCGCTGACCGATGCGCTTGCACAACTGGTGCGCCAGCACGCGCGGTGACCGAGGCGGCGACGCGCGTTACCCCTCACGCCCGCCGCCGCACCTTGTTTAGTACCGCATACGAAAACGACCCGATCACGATCCCCCAGAACGCGGAGCCGAGCCCGAGCCACGTCATGCCCGACGCGGTCGCGAGGAATGTGATCAGCGACGCCTCGCGGTGGTTCTCGTCCTCGAAGATCCCGTGCACGTTCGCGCCGATCGCACCGATCAGCGCGAGCCCCGCGAGGATCGCGACGAACGCCTTCGGCAGCGCGAAGAACACCGTGACGATCGTGCCCGCGAAGAGCCCGCCGATCAGGTAGATCGTCCCGTTCGCGAGCCCGGCGATGTAGCGCCGGGCCGGATCCTCGTGCGCGTCCTTGCCGGTGCACAGCGCGGCCGTGATCGCCGCGACGACGATCGTGATCCCGCCGAAGCACGCGACCACGAGCGACATCACGCTGGTCGCCGTGATGATCGGCCGCGCGGGCGTGTGATAGCCGGACACGCGCAGGATCGTCATGCCCGGCAGGAACTGGCCGGTGAGGCTGACGACGACGAGCGGCAGCGCGAGGCTGAGCGTCGTGCCGAGCGTCCATTCGGGCGCGATGAAGATCGGGTGCGCGAGGCTCGCCGACACGTTGCCGAGGTGCGTCATCCCGAGCAGCGTCGCGAGCGCGGCGCCCGTCAGCAGCACGAGCACGATGCTGTAGCGCGGCAGCAGGCGCTTGAAGATCACGTAGGCGGCGATCATCCCGAACGCGAGCGCGGGCTGCTCCGATGCGGCAGCGAACGCATGCGTGCCGAACGGCAGCAGGATGCCGGCCATCATCCCGCACGCGATGCCGCGCGGAATGTGGCGCACGAGCCGGTCGAAATAGCCGGTCACGCCGATCAGCAGGATGATCAGCGCGGCCGTGATGTACGCGCCGACGGCCTGGTTGAGCGTCAGTTGCGGAAACAGGCCGACGAGCAGCGCGGTGCCGGGCGCCGACCACGCGGTGATGATCGGCACCTTCAGCTTCCAGCTCGCGAACAGGCCCGATACGCCCGCGCCGATCGAGATCGCCCAGACCCACGACGACACCATCGCGGTCGACGCATGGGCCGCCTGTGCGGCCTGGAAGAAGATCGCGAGCGGGCCTGCGTAGGAAATCAGTACCGCGAGAAAGCCCGCGGTAATCGCGGAAACGGACCAGTCGTTGCCGATCGCGCGGATTGCGCCGGGCGGGGTGTTCGGTTGCATCGTCGTGGGGGCGTGCGGCGCGCGGCCGGGAGTAGAGCCGGGGCGAATGATTGTTGGAAGCCCCGGACGAGCCGCCATTCTGGGCATTGCCGGCGCAATTGGCAATGCGCGGGTGGGAGCAAGGATGTTGGAATTTCGTAAGGAACGTGCGGCGGGGCGGACGAATCGTCGTCTCCACCGAACGTCACGTACTGATCTGCAGCACCTTGTCGACCACCGCGACCTTCACCCCGCTCCCCGTCGACAACGACGCCGTGCCCTGATCGAACGGATGCACGGGCGTATCGGTCGGCGTCCACGCATGGCGCGCGAGCAGTTCGCGATACCCGCCGCGAATCACGAAGCCGCCGCATTTCCGCGCATACGCGTCGCGTCGCATCCGGTACGCGCGCGGCAGGTCGTACCACGGCAGCTTCGGCAGGTCGTGATGGACGAGGTGATAGTTGTTGTTCAGGTACAGCAGTCGCATCGCGAAGCCGGCTTCATTGATCGCGATGCGTGCCTTCGGATGCGGTGCGGCACGGTGCTCGTACAGCGAGCGGATCATCGCGATCGACAACGCGGGCCACGTGATCACGAGCAGGTAATACCACCACGGCACGCCGATCGCCCGTTGCAGCCACGCGAGCAGCGCAACCACGCAGGCGATATGCATCGCCCACATCGGCAGATAGCGGAAGTCGCCGCGACGAAACGCGGCGAATGCATCGATGCACATCGCAACGATGCTCAACGGCGGCCCGGCGACGAATCGTCCGATGAAAGTCTTGCGTGCGACCGTCAGCACACGGCGCCAGCGCGGCAACCGCGCCCAGCGTTCGCGTGTGACGTAGTTCGTTTCGGGATCGACACCCGGTACGGTCAGGTCTTCGTCGCGGTGGTGGTCGAGGTGTGTGTCGCGATACAGCGTGTACGGATACCAGACCGTCAGCGGCGGATAACCGAGCAGCTTGTTCACGAGGGCGGAGCGTGTCGGGTGGCCGTGCAGCAGCTCGTGCTGCAGCGACAGGTGCCACGCGCCGAGCAGGATCAGCGGCGGCGTCGCGGCCGCGAGCGACAGCGTGCCGTCGCGCACGAGCAGCAGCACGGCGAGCCAGCCGCCGTAGATCGCGACGACCAGCAGCCAGGTCGGCCACTCGGTGCGGGCGGTGAAGCGGGTGTCGAGCGCGGCGATCGCACGCGCGTGGTCGACGTCGAAGTATTCGGCCATGGCGTTGAGGCGGATTGAACGGGCAGTGCGGGGAACGAGCGGTTGAACCGGTGCGCTCGGCCCGGGTGCGCAGGTGTCTCGCGGATCACGGTCGGCCTGTCCGTTATCACATGCGGTAGCGATGCTCGGGCAGGCATCAGGACGGTACCGGGATCGCGCCGCCCGGCCAACCAATCGATTCGCATTTGCTTATCGCCGCGCGGCCGATAAGCTTCAGGCGCGCTGCACGACGATCGGCCCCCGTTTTTGCGGGATCGAACCAAATTCCGCGGCGCGAGCGGCGATGCGTAGAATGCCCGCATGAACCCAGGGATCGCAGTACTGCCGATGTACAACGTGACGCCGCGCCACGACGCGCTGTGGCGCGCACTATTGCGCGACGCGCTCGATGCGTTCGCGAACGCGGGCGGGCCCGCCGATGTCACGCTTCCCGACGAACCCTTCGACGACCTGCACGCGCTGTGGCGGCGCGACGATCTGTTGCTGTCGCAGACCTGCGGCTACCCGTACCGGATGCTGGGCCTGCGCGATGTCGTGCGACTGATTGCAACCCCCGTGTTCGATGCGGAGGGTTGCCACGGCGCGCACTACAGCAGTGTGCTGGTCGTGTCGGCCCGTGCGTACGCGGACGGCGCGACGACGCTCGCTGCATGCCGGGGGCTGCGGGCCGCATTCAACGGTCGGGATTCGCACAGCGGGATGAACGCGCTCCGGCATGCGGTCGCGCCGCATGCACGCGACGGACGATTCTTCGGATCGGTTGCCGCGCTCGGCTCGCACCTGAACGTGCTGCGTGCGCTGGCTTCAGCGGAAGCCGATTGCGCGGCGATCGACTGCGTGACGTTCGCGTATGTGCGCGATGCGTTGCCCGATCTGCTGCAGGACATCCGGATCATCGGGACGACGGCCGCTGCGCCGGGATTACCGTTCATCGCATCGCGCGCACTCGAAGCTACACAGGTCGCTGCTTTGCGAGATGCGCTCGACCGCGCGGTGGCGACCGATGTGGAGCGGGCGCGCGTGCTGCGGCTGAGAGGGTTCGAACGGCTGTCGCCGGACGACTATGAGGCGATTGCGCGGTTCGAGCAGGAGGCTGCTGCGCACGGATATCCGGCGCTCGCGTAGCAAGCAGGCGATGCGGGCGGCTTGGCTGGGCGGCGGCCGATTGCCGAAAGAGGGGCGACGACCGCAGGTTGCCCGGGGCGATGCAAGGTCAGGGACGGATTCAGGTTCGGCTTAGGCGCCACGGCACGGCGATGCCGCCGCGACGCCTCCACGTTACCGCTTATTCTTCGTCCATCAACCGGACCTTGACCCGCTTGCCCTTGATCTTCCCGGCATTGAGCTTGCGCAGCGCGTCGCGCGCCACGCCGCGCTCGAGCGCGACATAGGTCGAGAACTCGGTCACGTTGATCTTGCCGATCTGCTTGCCGTCGAATCCGGCGTCGCCGGTCAGCGCGCCGAGCACGTCGCCCGGGCGGATCTTGTCCTTGCGGCCGCCGAGGATCTGCAGCGTTTCCATCGGCGGCGTCAGCACGCCGTCGTCGGCCGGCTTCAGTTCCGCGAGCGGATGCCATTCGACGTCGCGTTTCTGCGCCTGCTCGATCGCACCGACGCGGCCCATTTCGTCCATGCTCGCGAGGCTCAGCGCCCAGCCGTCCTGATCCGCGCGGCCCGTGCGGCCGATCCGGTGCACGTGCACTTCGGGGTCGGGCGTCACGTCGACGTTGATCACGGCTTCAAGTTGCGCGATGTCGAGTCCGCGCGCGGCGACGTCGGTGGCCACCAGCACCGAGCAGCTGCGGTTCGCGAACTGGATCAGCACCTGGTCGCGTTCGCGCTGGTCGAGCTCACCGTGCAGCGCGAGCGCGTGGAAGCCCTGCGCGTGCAGCACGTCGAGCAGGTCGCGGCATTGCTGCTTCGTGTTGCAGAACGCGATCGTGCTCACCGGCCGGTAGTGGTTCAGCAGCTGGCCGACCGCATGCAGCCGCTCGTCTTCCGTCACTTCGTAGAAGCGCTGGCGGATCTTGCTGTTGTCGTGACGCTCTTCGAGCTTGATTTCCTTCGGGTTGCGCAGGAACTGCTGGCTCAGCTTCGCGATGCCGTCCGGATAGGTCGCGGAGAACAGCAGCGTCTGGCGCGTGGTCGGACACATCCGCGCGACCTTCGCGATGTCGTCGAAGAAGCCCATGTCGAGCATCCGGTCGGCTTCGTCGAGCACCAGCGTATTCAGCGCGTCGAGCTTCAGGTTGCCGCGATCGAGGTGATCCATGATGCGGCCCGGCGTGCCGACGACGATATGCGCGCCGTGCTCGAGGCTCTGCGCCTGCGGGCGCATCGGCGTGCCGCCGCACAGCGTCAGCACCTTCACGTTCTCTTCGGCGCGCGCGAGGCGGCGCACTTCCTGCGCGACCTGGTCGGCGAGTTCCCGCGTCGGGCACAGGATCATCGCCTGCACGTCGAAGCGGCGCGCGTCGAGGCGCGCCAGCAGCGCGAGCGAGAACGCGGCGGTCTTGCCGCTACCCGTCTTCGCCTGCGCGATCAGGTCCTGGCCGGCCAGCGCGACCGGCAGGCTCGCGGCCTGGATCGGCGTCATGTCGACATAGCCGAGCTGCGCGAGGTTGGCGAGCGTGGCGGGCGTCAACGACAGCGCGCTGAACGGCGTGGCGGTCGGCTGGGTCATTCCAGGTCTCCGAGGTAAGGGCGGCCTTCCATCTGCTCGTAGACGACCTTGCCTTCGTCGTCTTCGAAGCGTTCGAGGTAGTTGCGCGCGCCGCACAGCGGGCAGCGGAACAGCAGCCCCTGGCCTTCGTCCTTGATGACGACGTCGGACTGCTCCCACGGCGTGCCGCAGCTCTGGTTTCGGCAGGTAAACACGGTCTTTCTCCAGCTGAATTCGGTTGATGGCGCGCCCGGGCGGGCGCGGCAACGGCGGGCGGCGCTCGCGCGGCTTGGGCGCGGGCCGCACCGGGCGTCGCTTGGATTGCGTCGATGCGGATGATGGATCGGGCGGCGACAGGGTCGCGCGTGCCGCAATTCTAGCGGAAGCGGGCGGCCCGCCGGGCGGTTTCGCCCGCGACCCGCCAAGAAAAACGGCCGCCCCGTAGGGCGGCCGTGACGTGCGGCGCGAGGGTGTCGCGCGGCGCTCGGTGCGTTACAGCGCCATGTCGGTCGCCGCCTTCGCCGGGCGGGCCGGCGCGTTGCCGGTGGCCTGCGACGGCGTGCTGACGTCGATCTTCGGCGGCGGCGACAGCTGCAGCACGTCGCTGGTGGTCGTCCATTCCTCGACGACCTTCGCCGGGCTGTCGTTCAGCTTCGTGCCGTAGCTCGGCACGATCTGGCGGATCTTCTGTTGCCACTCGGGCGATGCGACCTTGTCCTTGAACACCTTCTTCATCAGGTTCAGCATGATCGGCGCGGCCGTCGACGCGCCCGGCGATGCGCCGAGCAGGCCGGCGATGCTGCCGTCCTGCGACGCGACGATCTCGGTGCCGAGCTTCAGCACGCCGCCCTTGACCGGGTCGCGCTTGATGATCTGCACGCGCTGGCCGGCTTGCCACAGGCGCCAGTCTTCCTTCTTCGCGTTCGGGAAGTATTCCTTCAGCGCGTTGAAGCGGTCGTCGTCGGACAGCATCAGCTGGCCGGCGAGGTACTGGACCAGCGGGAATTCGTCGACGCCCACGCGCATCATCGGCGCGACGTTGTGCAGGTTGGTGCTCTTCGCGAGGTCGAAGTACGAACCGTTCTTCAGGAACTTGGTCGAGAACGTCGCGAACGGCCCGAACAGGATGATCTTCTTGCCGTCGATGATCCGCGTGTCGAGGTGCGGCACCGACATCGGCGGCGAGCCGACCGACGCCTTGCCGTAGGCCTTCGCCAGATGCTGCTTCACGACGTCGGGGTTGTCCGTCACGAGGAACGAGCCGCCGACCGGGAATGCGCCGTAGTCCTTCGCCTCGGGGATGCCCGACGCCTGCAGCAGGTGCAGCGCACCGCCGCCCGCGCCGATGAACACGAACTTCGCGTCGACCGATTGCGCCGGTTCATCCGAGTGCAGCTTGACCCAGCTCACGTGCCACGTGCCGTCGGCATTACGCGAGATCTCGCGCACTTCGCTCGACAGCGACAGCGTGAAGTTCGGCTGCGTCTTCAGGTAGCCGACGAACTGGCGCGTGATCTCGCCGAAGTTCACGTCGGTGCCGATCGGCGTCCACGTCGCCGCAACCTTCTGGTTGCGGTCGCGGCCTTCCATCATCAGCGGCACCCACTGCTTGATCTGGTCGTAGTCTTCCGAATACTGCATCCCGCGGAACAGCGGGCTCGCCTGCAGCGCGTCGTAGCGCTTCTTCAGGAAGCGGACGTTGTCGTCGCCCCACACGAAACTCATGTGCGGCGTCGAGTTGATGAACGAATGCGGGTTCTTCAGCACGCCCTGCTTGACCTGCCACGCCCAGAACTGGCGCGAGATCTGGAACGACTCGTTGATCTCGATCGCTTTCGAGATGTCGATCTTGCCGTCCGCCTTCTCCGGCGTGTAGTTCAGCTCGGCGAGCGCCGAGTGGCCGGTGCCGGCGTTGTTCCAGCCGTTCGAGCTTTCCAGCGCGACGCCGTCGAGGCGCTCGACCATCGTCATCGACCAGTCAGGTTGAAGCTCGTGCAGCCAGACGCCGAGCGTCGAACTCATGATGCCGCCGCCCACCAGCAGGACGTCGACCTTCTTCGTATCGGCGGCATGCGCGGACGATGTCGCGACGCACAGCGCGAGCGCCGACAGTATTACCCGTAACGTTTTGATCACAGCAGATCCCTTTTTCAACTTGGATGCATCGGTTTGCCAAGCCGCCCGGCGCGGGTATCGATCGCGGTGAAACACGGATCCGGAGATCCGGACATGCGAATCCGGAATTCCGGATCGACGCCGCACGCCGTTGCATTTGCGCACGCGAAGCCGTCGGGAAGGACACCTTCGGATCGGCTGCCTGCGGGCAGGCAAGCGCCTGCGTCACAGTGGCGCATGACGCGCCCGGGCCCTTGCGGCAAGCCCGAGCGGAAGACGCTTCAGGCTGCGTGGAAAGAGGCCGTGCGCGACGCGTTTTGCGGAGGCGGGGTGGCAAGGGGCGCGTAATGTAACCGAACTCGTTTGCTGTGTCACAAACGAAAAATCCCGTTGTTTTTGTGGGGTTTTTTGTGTGTCCGGGTTTCCGGAATGACGATCGCGGGAAGCGGGAAAGCTGGGGATAACTGCGCGGGATCGCGGGTGTCGGGCGCGGCGTTGCACCGCGTCCCGATCACGTCATGCCATGTTGCGTCACTTCGCGAAAGTGTTACGGCAGAACTGCTCGTACGCCAGCGCCGAATTCGCGAAGCCCTTCTGCTTCGCGAGTTCCCACGGGCGCTCGCATTGCTGCGTTTGTTCGCACCACGAATAGCCGGCCGACGGGATGCAGCCGTGCGGATCGCGATCGCTGCCGGGCATCGGCGGCGCGGGCGAGGCGACAGACTCGGCCGGCGCCGACGCGGCGGCCGGCACGGTGGATGGCGCCGCACAGGCGCTCAACGCGAGCGCGCAGGCCATGGCGGCGGCCAGCGAAGCAGACGGAAAAGGACGTTTCATCAGGTAGCGCTCCATGGGATGACGATCGACAACGGATGCCCGGGTACGGGCGAGGAACGGCATGAACGGTCAGTCGCCCGGCACCGGCACGCGCGACGAGAACTTCACTTCACGCAACGCGAGGCTCGACTGGATCGACGATACGCCGGCCTGCTTGCGCAGCACGTGCTCGACGAATTCCGCGTACGCGTCGAGATCGGCCGCGACGACCTGCAGGATGTAGTCGGCCGCGCCGGTGATCTTGTGGCAGGACGTCACTTCGTCGTGACGCCGCATCACGTCCTCGAAGTGATCGGAATCCTGGCCGGAATGCATGTTGAACGTCACCTGCACGAACGCGAACACGTTCATGCCGAGCGCGCGCCGGTCGAGATTCGCCTGGTAGCCGGTGATCACGCCTTCGTCCTCGAGCCGCTTGCGGCGGCGCCAGCACGGCGTGACGCTCAGCGACAGCTTCTCGCCGAGCGTCGCGTTCGACAGCGCGCCGTCGTCCTGCAGCAGGCGCAGCATGGCGCGGTCGACGCCATCCAGTTCGACCGAAGCGCGATTTTTGCTCATTTCCGGAAATCCGTAGGCGGTTTTCTCAAAATTGTACGAAACGTGCGCGTCGAAAGCAAAGCTATTGCCGGTTGCCGTCAATAAACTGTTGCCACCCTCACTGCAACGGTCAACCATGCTCACGGTCTACAGCAGCGATCACCACCTGCATCGCGGCGTCGAACTGAAGGACGGCGCGATCACCGATTCGTTCGAAAACCCCCTTCGCGCCGAAACGGTGCTTGCGCAGGTGCGTGCCGCGGGCCTCGGCGACGTGATCGCGCCGAAGCCGTTCGACCGCGCCCACTACGTGGCCGCGCACAGCGCCCGCTACGTCGATTTCCTCGCCGGCGCATGGGACGAGTGGACCGCGACGGGCCGCACCTGCCAGGCGCTGCCGCTCGTGTGGCCGGTGCGCGCGATGCCGGCGGCCGCGACGCCGCCCGCGTTCATCGACGGCAAGCTCGGCTTCTACGCGATGGACGCGGGCGCGCCGATCAACGCCGGCACGTGGGATGCCGTGAGCGCGAGCGCGAACTCGGCGCTCACCGGCGCCGACCTGCTGTCGAGCGGCGCGGCGCGCGCGGCGTTCGCGCTGTGCCGCCCCCCCGGCCATCACGCGGGCCGCGAGTACATGGGCGGTTATTGCTACCTGAACAACGCGGCGATCGCGGCGCAGCACTGCGTCGCGCAGGGCGCGGCGCGCGTCGCGGTGCTCGACGTCGATTTCCATCACGGCAACGGCACGCAGGACATCTTCTACGACCGCGCGGACGTGCTGTTCGCGTCGATCCACGGCGAGCCGCCGGTGTCGTACCCGTACTTCTCCGGCTACACGGACGAGCGCGGCATCGGCGCGGGCGAAGGGTTCAACCTGAACCTGCCGCTGCCGAAGGGCACGCTGTGGGACACCTACTCGGCGGCGCTCGACCACGCGGCCACCGCGATCGCCGCGCATGCGCCCGACGCGCTCGTCGTGTCGCTCGGCGTCGATACCTTCGAGCACGACCCGATCAGCCATTTCCGGCTGCGTTCGCCCGACTACCTGCGCATCGGCGCGGCGCTCGCGCGCCTGAACGTGCCGACGCTGTTCGTGATGGAAGGCGGCTACATGGTCGACGAGATCGGCATCAATGCGGTTAACGTGCTGCTGGGATTCGAAGGGCGCGCATAACGCGCGGCGCCGCGGCCGTGCCGCCGACAGGGATGGGGCCCGCAGTGCAGGCGCGCTGCATCACCGACCGAAACCGATTCGTCATCCGAACCGCAACACGTCCCGCATCGAACGGGGCCCACAAGACTGACCAGGAGACAGACATGCATCGACATTCCATGACGACATTCGCGGCAGCGGCGGCGCTCACGTGCGCGCTGTCCGCATATGCGGACGAGATCGTGCGCATCGGCCACGTCGCACCGCTGTCCGGCGCGATCGCGCACCTCGGCAAGGACAGCGAGAACGGTGCGCGCCTCGCGGTCGAGGAAATCAATGCGAAGGGCCTGACGATCGGCGGCAAGAAAATCGCGTTGCAGCTCGACGCGCAGGACGACGCGGGCGATCCGCGCACCGCGACGCAGGTCGCGCAGCGGCTCGTCGACGACAAGGTCGTCGGCGTCGTCGGCCATCACAACTCGGGCACGTCGATTCCGGCGTCGCGCGTCTATCGCGACGGCGCCGTCGTGCAGATCTCGCAGGCCGCGACCAATCCGACCTATACGCAGCAGGGCTTCAAGACGACCTATCGCGTGGTCGCGACCGACGCGCAGCAGGGGCCGGCGCTCGCGATGTATGCAGCGAAGAACATGGGCATCAAGACGGTGGCGGTGGTCGACGATTCGACCGCGTACGGGCAGGGCCTCGCGACCGAGTTCGAGAAGGCCGCGAAGGCCGCCGGGATGAAGGTCGTGTCGCGCGACGCGACCAACGACAAGGCGATCGACTTCCGCGCGATCCTCACGAAGATCAAGGGCGCGAACCCCGACGCGATCATGTACGGCGGCATGGATGCGACGGGCGGCCCGCTCGCGAAGCAGGCGCGCCAGCTCGGCATGCGCGCGAAGCTCCTCGCCGGCGACGGCGTGTGCTCGACCGATCTGCCGAAGCTCGCGGGCCCGGCGTCCGACAACGTCGTGTGCTCCGAGGCCGGTATCGCGCTCGAGAAGATGCCGGGCGGCGCGGCGTTCGCGAAGCGCTACGAAGCGCGCTATCACCAGCCGATGCAGGTGTATGCGCCGTTCTCGTACGACGCCGTGTACATCATCGTCGACGCGATGAAGCGCGCGAACTCGACCGACCCGGCGAAGGTGCTGGCGGCGATGCCCGCGACCGACTACAAGGGCGTGATCGGCGAGACGAGCTTCACGCCGCAGGGCGATCTGAAGCACGGCGCGATCTCGGTGTTCACGTACAAGAGCGGCAAGAAGGCGCTGCTCGATATCGTGAAGATGTGATGGGGCGGTGACGTCGCGAAGGCCGCGAAGCAGGCAGTGCTTCGCGGCCTTCGCCGTTTACAGCGCGTGCGTTTGCGCGCGTTCGGCACGACGCTCCGCGTCATGCACGATGTGCAGCTCGCGCGTACGGATCGGCAACGCGCAGTTCGCGTCCGCGAGTGCCTTGCGAGCCTGCCGCGCCAGACGCCAGCGCATGTCCCAGAACTTGTCGGTGTGCGTCCACACGCGAACGTTCGCGATCGCGGTGCTGTCGTCGAAGCGCATCACCATCACGTTCGGCTCCGGATCCTGCAGCACGTCGGGGTCGGCGAGCGCCAGCTTGCGCAGCGCGTCGAGCGCGCGATCGATATCGTCATGCACCGACACTTCCACTTCGAGATCGAGGCGGCGCGTCGGATTGCGCGTGTAGTTGCGGATCGAACTGCCCCACAGCGCGCTGTTCGGCACGTATTCGCAGATGCCGTCCGGCTTCGTCAGCCGCGTCATGAAGAGCCCGACCTCGTCGACGGTGCCCGCGACGCCCGTGCCGCCGTCGATGTAGTCGCCCACCTTGAACGGCCGCAGCAGCAGAAGCATGATGCCGGCCGCGATGTTCTGCATCGTGCCCTGCAGCGCGAGCCCGATCGCGAGGCCGGCCGCGCCGAGTACCGCGATGAGGCTCGCGGTTTCGATGCCGAGCTGCGACAGCGCGCCGACGATCGCGACGATGCGGATGCCCCACACGGCGACGTCGCAGAGGATCGGCCGCAGCGTGTCGTCGACGCGCTCCTTGTTCGAGAGCAGACGGTTCAGCCAGTTGCCGATGCGTTTCGACAGCCACCAGCCGGCGACGAGCAGCGCCAGGCCGGCGGACAATTTGAGGGAGAGCGTGGACAGCGCGTTCCACAGGAACGTCCAGCGTTCCGGATGGAGTTGATCGCGAAACATTAACGGGATTCCGGGTTGAAGAAACGATGCGTGACGCGTGGCGTGCCCGCCGTCATCGGGCAGGCTTGCGCTCACGCGCCGGGCAGCGTTCGACTGGTCGCGGGGCACGATGGTTCGCGCGAATGAGTGGGGTCGAATGCCGCATGGCCGTGCCGCCAGGCCGCCAAATCGCGATTTCGATTTAGTACGAAGCGGCTTTTACATCAAATGAGACTAGTCCTATTCAGCCGCGTCGATCGCGCCGCTACACTCGTTTTCACGTTGCCGGGTCGCGACGATCGTTCCTCCGCGATGCCCGGTTTTTCCCGATTTTTTACTGACAGACAGCGAGTGACGACGTCATGCGGTTAGACCTGCGTTTCCGTCTCGCACGCGAACAAGGTCAACCCGCACAGCGCGGCGTTCATGGTTTCCCGATGCGCCGCGCGCTGCTGCGCGGTGTCATCGCGGCGGCCTGTGTGGCCAACGCACCAGGTGCGGTGGCAGATGCGTCGCACGACGCCGCGCCGTTTTCGCCCGTGATGGCCGACCTTGTCGACGTGCCCTTTTTCAATGCCGCGCGCACGACGTGGGGCGGCTTGCATGCATCGACGGCCGCGCCGCTCGACGTTGCCTACACGTCGCATGCGTTGACTGCGCCGACGGCCGGCGAACCCGACGATCCCGTGGCGCGCTTCGGTGCCTGCGTGGCTTATCGCGTGCTGTGCGATGCGGCGCGCGGGGCGGTCGAACGCGCGTACGCGTCGCGGTTCGATTACGGTCTTGCGTCGGCGTTGCCCGCGACGGGCGAGCCCGCCGCGTTCGAACGGCGCCCCGTCGATCTTGCCGCTGCCGAGCCGTTCGTGTTCGCGCAAGCCGAGCGCGGTGCGCGGGCCGGCACGATCGTCGGCAGCCTGCAGGCGTCGCTGGCGCGCGCGGATCTGCCGGCCGGCGTTGCCGCGCAGATCACCCGCCTGCTCGCCGGTCGCATCGACCTGAAACAGCACGGTGCGCTTGGCGATACGTTCCGCGTCGCCTACGAACCGGACAGTGAGGCCAAACTGCCGGGCGGCGTGCGCGTGACGGCGCTCGAGCTTCGCTTGCACGGCCAGCACGTCGCGGCCGTGTGGTTTGCGCCCGATGCCGGCTCGCCGGGCGCCTATTACGACCTCGACGGCATGCCCCTCGCCGGCGCGCGGTTTGCGATGCCGGTCAGCGCAAACCGGATCAGCTCGCATTTCGGTACGCGCGTGCATCCGGTCACCGGCGCACGCCACGTGCATTCCGGCGTCGATCTCGCGGCGCCGGCCGGGCGCGAGGTTCATGCGTCGGAGCGCGGCGTCGTCTCGTTCATCGGCACCGAGCCGCGCGGCTACGGCAAGTACGTGGTGATTCGTCATGACGGCGGTTATGCGTCGTACTACGCGCACCTGTCGGCATTCGAGCCGACGCTGCGAACCGGCATGCGGGTCGCGCGCGGCCAGCGTGTCGGCGCGGTTGGCAGCACGGGTACGGCCACGGGGCCGCATCTGCACTTCGAGGTCCGGCGGCATGCCCGTCTCGTCGACCCGGTCGCGCTGGTCCAGGCAGGCAAGGCGGCGAAGCTGAGAGGCGAACAGCGCGTCGCGTTCAATCGCGTGGTGCTCGATGCACGCACGCGCCTGGCTTCGGCGGGGTGGTCGCAGCCGGTGGCGATGTCGGAGCTTGCCGGATCGCGGGCCGGTTGACGGTTGGCGAGATGCCGCCGGCCGTGGCGAGCCACGCCGCGGCCGATCAAGGCAAACCGCTTACGCAGCCGGTTCGACAGGCAACCAGATTTCCAGCACGCCGGCGCCCGTCACCGGATCGTAGTCCGCGCTGTAGCGCTCGAACTCGGGCGTGTCGACCGCCTTGAATCCTGACGTCGGCAGCCAGCCGTTCCAGATGCTGTAGAACGTCTGGTGCAGCGTGGAGATATGCCCGACGTGTTCGAAGACCGCATACCGCTGCGGTTCGAGTTCGATCCAGCGAAAGGGGGCGGGCAACCGGTCGCGGCTCGTCACTTCCACGCCCGCGATGTATTCGAAGCTGCCATCCGCATCGGGGTTGCAGCACACGCCGTAGGTCACGTCGTCGACCTGGCCGGGAAGGGTGCCGATGTATGGGATGAACGCTTGCCACAGCGCCGGAATGCCTTCGTTGGTTTCGAAGGTGTAGCGGTCGCTCATGCCGGCGATCAGCCGCTTGCCGGCGGTTTCGAAGCGTGAGGGTATGACGTCGATGATCTTCAGTTCTTTCATGCGAAGCGGCTCCACAAGAGACAACCCGTCAAGCGTGCGGCGTGCCCGCACGTCTTCGGGCGTCGTGCCGAAGCAATCGCGGAAGGCGCGCGTGAACGCCTCATGGGAGCCATAGCCGGCATCGAGCGCCACCTGCAGGATGTCCGGCGCGCCTTGGGCCAGTGCGCGTGCCGCACGCGTCAGTCGCCTCGACCGCACATAGCGCATCACCGGCCAGCCGGTGTTCATCGAGAACAGGCGCGAGAAGCCGAAGCGCGTCATGTCGCAATTGGCGGAAATCCTGTCGAGCGTCAGTTCGTGGTCCAGTTTGGTTTCGATAAACCAGAGTGCTTGTCCTACCGGATTCATGGCTTTCCAATGAGCGTGTCGGGCGGACTATATGGTATCGGCGGCGGGGGCGTTTGATCGTTCTTGCAGGGGCGGGGGCGGGCAGGGGCGTCCACGCGGATCGCCACGCCGGGCGGCGTGGCGATGATGGGTTGCAGCGTGACACTGCTTAGCCCAGCGGCCAGTTCAGGAACACGATGCCGTCGTTGTAGTCGTCGTCGGCGCCGTCTTCCGAGCCGACGATCCCGAAGTACGACTTCTTGAAGAGATCGACCTGCCGCGAGCCGAGCCGCGACGGCTTGCCGTTCGCCATCACGATCACGCGCACGCGCCCCTTGCCGGAGTCGAGCACCTTGGTGCCGAGGTTCTGGTCCTGCACGCCGGCGCCCTTGAACGTGGCGACCGGTTTCGGGTTGTCGTCGACGTAGATGTCGATCGTCTGGTCGTTCGCCGCGTTGGTGAGCGCGGTGACACCGAACTTGATGTTCGGCGGCAGGTTGAACGTGCCGTCGCGCTCGCCGCCGCCGCCGATCGTGCCGCTATCCGTGCCGCCCGAGTTGCCGCCCGCGCCGGTTTCGCCGCTGCCGCCGCCGGACGACGACGATTGCGCGGACGTATCGCCGATCGCAGACAGGCTCGCGTACGAATCGATGTGCATCGCGCTGCCGCGCACGCTTTTCCACTGGCCCTTCACGAACGTGACGCCGGTGCCGACGTCGATCGTCGCGACGAGCGTGAACGGCATGCGCCCGGTGGCCTCGGGCACTTTCGACGAATAGGTGAAGCAGCCGTCCGCGACGACGCCCTTGTTGGTCGCGATCGCGAAATAGATGCCGGGGAAGTTGTTGCCGGTCGCATAAGGCGTCGGCACGTTGAGGATGACCTGCAGTTTCCCGTCTCGAATCTCTGCCTTGGCGATGTCGATGTACAGGCCCGGGATGTCGACGTAGGTTTCGGAGGTCGCCACGGGGGCGCTGACGATCGAAGCCGAAAGGAGGGGCATGGATGTCTCCGTTGGTTGGGCGGGTTTCGATGCAAAAGGGGGCGGCGCCCCTGGAGGCGGCGCGCAACCGCCGGCCGGCCCGGAGGCGGCCGGCGTGGGTGGGACGTCAGATGCGCGTCAGACGCGCTTCAGGTCAGCCGATCGGCCACTGGAGCACGACGATGCCGTCGTTGTAGTCGCTGTCGTGGCCGTCTTCCGACACGACGATCCCGAAGTTGACCGTGTACGGCGAGCCGTCAGATTTCTTGCCGTTGATCGGCGCGAGGCGCGCGTCGGTGGCCGACGGCTTGCCGTTCACCGACACTTCGAAGCGGATCTTGCCGTTGCCGGAATTCAGCGTCGCTTCACGCGTGCCGTCGCGCGTCGTCAGCTTGTGATACGCGGCGGGTTCCTTGCTGTCGCCGATAAACAGCTTGATGTGCTGTTGCTCGGCGGCATTCGCGAAGAAAATCGCGCGGAATGCGGTATTCGGCGGAATCGAAAACTCGCCGGCGCGATTGGATGACGTTTGAGAATCGGCCATGCTTTCCTCCTGAGGAATGATGGGTAAGGCTTAGAGCCATGTCGCGCAAACGTTTGCTGTTTGAAATGCGACGTACCGAGCATGCCGAAAAATAAATAAGAAAATAATCGCCTGGGAATGGCTATTGTTCAGTCAATAGAAAATGACGGTTAATCGATTTAATGAAATGCGTTTAATCGAATGTATTTCGATATATTCGATAAATTATATCGTCGGGCGTATCGATTTTCTGAACGATGCGTGGCTGCGCAGGCGGGGCGGGCTGGGGGTGGCGGGGGCAATCGGGCTTCGGCGCGGACGCTCGGCGTTCGCATCTGGCAGCGTTGGTTTCAACATCAGCATCTCGGTCGTGGCCGCGCCCACCGGCCACCACCGAACGCCCACACCGAAACCCGATTGTTTGCAACAGGAGGGGGTGCGGCAACCGGCGAAGTACGTAGACCAACTCACTCCGAACGTGAACAGGGGCCTCACCGGCGCCGCACCCATGAAGGATATCGACGGGGCGGCGCGCCGCCTATCGGACAGGACTGATTCTGAGCGCTCAAATTCGGCGTCGTGTGCACTCAGCCCGTTGACAGTCCCCATCGCCCTGTGATTTGATTTCGGCCATGCAAGCCGCCCAGCCCCTCTTCTCGCTACGACTACTAGCCCGTTTCTCCGGGCTGGGTCTGCGGCTGCGCGCTTTCCATCTGCTTCTTTCCTGAAGCGCCAGATTTCCCCCGCATCACCGACCTGGCCCCGGTTGTCGACCGGCGCCTGAGTTCGTCCTTCTTCCGAATCGCTCCGCTCCGTCCCGGTCGCTCAACCGTCAAGGCTGTCGTTCGCCGTACCGCTTTGCCGTTGTGCCGTTTGCTTGCCGCTTTCACCCGCTTTCACCCGTTTCCACCGCTGCGCGTGCAGCCTGCCACCCCCGACGGATGGCCAGCGCGCCGCGGGTTCCCGACCAATCGACCGAGGACCGACCATCATGATGCTGAAGAACCCCGCGACGAAGTACCGACCGTTCACGCCCGTCAACCTGCCGAACCGCATGTGGCCGACGCGCACGATCACGCAAGCGCCGATCTGGATGAGCACCGACCTGCGCGACGGCAACCAGTCGCTGTTCGAGCCGATGGACGCCGCGCGCAAGATGCGGATGTTCAAGATGCTGGTCGCGATCGGTTTCAAGGAGATCGAGGTGGCGTTCCCGTCGGCGTCCGAGACCGACTTCAACTTCGTGCGCGAGCTGATCGAAGGCGGCCACATTCCCGACGACGTGACGATCGAGGTGCTCACGCAGGCGCGCGACGACCTGATCGAGCGCACCTTCGACTCGCTGCGCGGCGCGAAGCGCGCGATCGTGCACCTGTACAACGCGACCGCGCCGGAATTCCGCAAGATCGTGTTCGGCCTCGACCGCGACGGCGTGAAGACGCTCGCGGTGAACGCCGCGCGCACGATCAAGCGCTTCGCCGACGCCGCGACCGACACGCATTTCACGCTGCAATACAGCCCGGAAACCTTCACGGCGACCGAGCTCGATTTCGCGAAGGAAGTGTGCGACGCCGTGTTCGACGTATGGCAGCCGACGCCGGCGCACAAGGCGATCGTGAACCTGCCGGCCACCGTCGAAGTCGGCACGCCGAACTTCTACGCGGACCAGATCGAATGGATGCACCGCAACCTCGCGCGCCGCGACGCGCTGATCGTGTCCGTGCATCCGCACAACGACCGCGGCACCGCGGTGGCGGCGGCCGAGCTCGCGGTGATGGCCGGCGCGGACCGGATCGAAGGCTGCCTGTTCGGCAACGGCGAGCGTACCGGTAACGTCGATCTCGTCACGCTCGCGCTGAACCTCTACTCGCAGGGTGTCGATCCGGGCCTCGATTTCTCGCAAATCAACGAAGTCGCGCGCACGGCCGAGGAATGCACGCAGTTGCCGATCCATCCGCGCCATCCGTATGTCGGCGACCTGGTGTTCACCGCGTTCTCCGGCTCGCACCAGGACGCGATCAAGAAGGGCTTCGCGGTGCAGCGCCCCGATGCCGTATGGGAAATGCCGTACCTGCCGATCGATCCGAGCGATGTCGGCCGCACGTACGACTCGATCATTCGCGTGAACAGCCAGTCGGGCAAGGGCGGTATTGCGTACCTGCTCGAACAGAGCTATGGCGTCGCGCTGCCGCGCCGCCTGCAGGTCGACTTCAGCGCAGCCGTGCAGCGTTTGACCGACGACAGCGGGCTCGAGGTGACGAGCGCGCAGATCTGGTCGCTGTTCCAGCAGGAATATGTGGAGGGCGATGCGCCGCTGCGTTATGTCGGCCATGAGCTGACCGAGCGCGACGGCCGCGAGACGATCGTGCTGACCGCCGACGTGCACGGCGAGCGCCGCGTGCTGCGGGGTGAAGGCAACGGCCCGCTCGATGCGCTGATGCATGCGTTGCGTACGCCGCTGCGGATCCAGCACTACGAGGAGCGTGCGTTGTCGCAAGGCGCCGATGCGAAGGCGATCGCGATCGCGGAACTGGCCGGCACGGGCGTGCGCGGCAGCGCGTTCGGCGTCGGCATCGACGCGAACCTGACGACCGCGTCGATCCGTGCCGTGATCAGCGGGATCAACCGCGCGTATGCGCGTGCGGACGAAGCGGTGCAGGCGACGTTTTTTGGGGTGCAGGCGGCGGTGAAGGCTGTCGCGTAACAAGGGCGTTGGCGGCCGCGCCGGGGGTGTCCGGCGCGGCCGTGTATTGGGTGTCGATGTTGTCGCCGGCACTGCAACGCGGGGCGTCACGGATCAAGCCGGCTGTCGATCGTGGCGGCCGGATTTGCACGACGGCGTGATTGGGGGACTCAACGCGATTTGATGTCCTCGATCAATTGATCAAAGCCTTGTTGGCTGCATGGGCGTTTGCCGGGAAGCGATGCCCTTCCTCGTCACGTGAAGGCCCGATGACGCGCTGCTCAGCGATGCGGCCCTGATGTCTGAATAGGGTAGGTTCCAGATAGTGAGCCTGACATACCCGACAGGCGACGAATGCCTGCAATGGGCGTATCGTTCCGTCGGATCGGGCAGGCACCGTCCGAACCGTTCGCACACTGATGCCGGCGCGTGTCGCCGGCATGTCGTTTGGGGCAGCCGCGAACGTTGGGGTTGAAGCGCCCCGTGTGTCAGCTCGCTCGCTCTCCGAAGTCCTTGTCCATTCAACCGGCCCGCTGCAGGGCCCCTCACGAGGAAAGCGTCATGTCGAAACCCGATTTCCTGAAAGGCGACATCAAGGGCCAAGCCCAGGCTGCGGATCGCCACGACCTGGAGCGGCCCGATGGTGACAGCGCGCTGTGGGCGCGCAGCCTGACGACGCAGCGCGTGGCCGACCTGTTCCGGACCTTGCCGGGCCTGCCGGGTCACTGGATGCAGTTGCAGATGCAGGTCAACGCCGGGAATCGCCATTTCTGCGGCGGCCAGACCGGCCATCAAACCACCGAAGAGGGCAAGGTGCTGATTCGCTGGATCGCCGATGCCGTGATCAAGGCGGCCGAGCGGGCCGCGTTCGATTTCAACTTGCAGCAGCTGCGTTTTACCGCCGATATGGGCTGGCTCAAGCTGCATCGGGTGGGTGGGCGCGTGCTGGTGTTGTCGCGGCCCTGAGCGAATCGGCGCGAGGCACTCCACATTGGCGCGGGCCAGCCGGAAGTTCGACGAAGTGCTCGGACCGGTCTGATAGTGAAGCGAGGGGCGTTCTGCAACAATCGACGCCCGATACCCTGGCGAGGCGGCGCACATCGGCCGGCCACCGCCATTCGCTTACCCCTACCGTCGAATCGCCGATGCCCACGCTCCGGATTCCACCGCCGCTCATCGCCACCGCACTTGCTTGCGCGGCATCTGCATCCTTGTCGGCCACCGCTGATCGGCTTCGCTTGCCCACCGCTTCGCTCCAGAAGCCGCGCATCGGCGTACAGGTAAAGATCCAGTCATTCACGGCGGACGATGCACGACGGATCCGCCAGACTGGATTCGATCTCGTGCGCTTCGGCGTGTGGACCGATCGTCTGGATCGCGACGACTATCGTCGCCAGGTTGACGAGGCATTCACGGCGGCCCGGTAGATGCCCATCGGAATGCTCGTGATCCCGCGCTCGGGCCCTTCGACGAGAAAGATCACCGTGCCAAGAATCACGACGAGCACGAATATCCCGCAGATGAACACGAAGATCTTGCGCCGCGCGCGGGCGAGTGTCCGCATCAGCAAATGCCCTTCCTCGCGATAGATCGACAGCCCGAGGATACGGAACTCGCGCAGCAGCCGGAGCGGCCGTACGTCGATCAGCGCACGCAGGCCGGGGAAATAGAACGCGAGATAGGTCGGCAGCACCGACACGAGATTGACAATGCCGAAGAAGCTGCGTGCATATGCGGCTGGCTTCTTCGCGGTGCAAAAGCGCAGTAGGTACTTGGCCGAAAACAGCAGCGTGAACGCCTTTTCTGCCGCATAGAGCGTGTGGCCGTACTGCGCGTGAAAATCCCGCGCGATGTCGGCCATCACGACGAGTACGCTCGCGACGATGAGCGCGAGCACCGCGATGTTGAGCTTGCGCAAGAACGAAGGGAGGCGCGACATGCGTGAGGGCATAGCACGCCGTATCGAAGGAGGACTGGATCAGCGAAATCATGTGCATCAGTGTACGGACGGCGTCTTGCCGGGCCATTCGGACCTGTCCGATATGAGTCGGTCTGGAGCCTGGTCTAGCGCCTCATTTGTAGGGATGCGCCGGAAACCATCGAGGTTGACGCAATGAAGCATATGAAGTTGGCGTCGCTCAACCTGTCGGTGCTGTTCTCCGTCGTCAACACTTGTGCCTCGCAGACTTACACCTGGTCGTAGCGATGCTCGTCGAGCGCCGTCCTGTGACGTCGTGTGCGGTGCTCGATCAATGCAACTGATACCCTGCGCGCACGGGATGAGTCGGAACGGAAAACCACCCGATGCCCCTCTAGGCCTGTTCGATCAGGAATCGCTCGCGCTTTTTCCCCTTGATCCAGCCGGGTTCGCGACCGCGGCCATTCCACGTCGCGCCTGTTTTGGGATCGCGATACCGGGCCGGGATAGGATCTTGGCCGACCCGCGTGGCAGATGCGCTGCGCCGACGCCCAAAGATCTGCTCGGCAGTCAGCGCGTATTCGGCCACACGCGCGCGAACTTCCGCGAGAACGATGTCAAGCTCCGCCAGGCGGGCCTGTTCCGCTTGTTGTCTGAGCTGTTCAGCTCGCGCCTTCAATTCGAGATACGTTGGCATCGAATCGACTCCTATCGGGTGAGCTCGCGTCGCCTCGCAATTGAAAAAACGGCTCGCTCGGCTGACTAGACCGGCTGGCGAAAGCGAGGGTGCGTGCGTTCGAATGGATTGTCGCGGAAAACTTGAGGCTTCTGACCTCCATAGTCTCCTAGTTGACGACGCGTCGTTCTGCAATAAACACTGCATTGGCGGACCGGCCAACGATATGCGACGACGTCACACATCGAGTGCGTAGTGCTTCAGCCAGTTCTTTGCGCGCGGTGTTGGCGCTTTTGAGTAGGTTGGCCCCGTTGTGGCTCTGTGCCGAGGTGATCATGGTCGTGAAGAGGTGGACGCATGGAATGCCCCGAGAAGGCTGACTACACGAACGAGCGGTGTTCGCCACCGCTCGACGAACACTCGTCGCTGCAAGCGCGGGTGCGGCGAGTAGAACAGGAAGTCGGTCGATTGCACAATCGCCTCGAACTGAAAACCCAGGAACTCGCCAAACTGACCCGTGTAATTGTCAATTCTTCGATCAGCCATTGCGACGTCGAGACGCGCTTGCAACGCGAGCTTCACGCGATGTATATGGGCATGGGCGACACCGCAATGCCAATGACCGATTTGCCCATGCGAGCTGACTCAACCGGCAAGCTTGTCACGGTCGAATTGCCTTATACGACCACGATCTTGGGCGTGCTGTTCGAGAGCATGTTCACGTTTTGGGCTGATTGTGATCCTCGACGCCTGCCCAAATCGTCGACCGTGGCGCGCGCCATCGACGAGCGACTTGGGTTTTCTGCTCAGCCCAATGGCGAAGCGTCACGCAGTGCTCAGGCCTATGCATCTGCGATTCGGCCGGACTGGGTGAAAGACGCGGATCGCCGACATCATCGCTCGGGCCCACGCATGTAGCAGGTTCGCGCCGAGTGGGCGTTTTCAAACCGGGCGCGGTGCGGCATCTCGCCGAGATGCGGCATCAGTTTCTGCTCAGACACGGAGTCCGGCGCCGGCCAGCGGCCTGGATCAATGGCCGCTGGTTTCAGGTGGAGGCGCCAACGTCGAAAGTCCCACTCGCGCGTGACGGGCATCGAGCCATGTCACGGCACCCAGTAGCGCGTGAGCGTCGCACCCCAGGTTCGTGAACGTCGATCGGCTAAGTTCGATTGCACCGATCAGGTAGGCTGGACGACCTGCATTTTCGACTGTGTTGACGAGTTGGAGCGCCAGACCGCAACGCTGGTAAAGCCGTGCCACGGCACGTGTCATGGCACCAATGACGCATGTCGCGCCCAGCGACGCCGCAATCGCGAGAATCGATGGAAATAGCTGCATGCCAGTTGAGGCGCGTGTGGTTGGACTTACCCCGCAGCGCGCGGCAAACCGCGACAGTTCCCAGATCGTGGGTGCGCACGGCAAGTCCAGAGCCGCTGAAGGCGCGCATAGTGTCTGGAGCAAATACGGCTGTGTGGTCGGTATCAATCGTGCACACCCGCAAATGCGCTGAGCCTGATCGACCGAGACAACGTGAATCGTACGACCGCGATCAAATTGATCCCATTCGGTCAGGCTCGTCGCGTCCGCTCCGGGCAACTGCCAACCCAGTCGACCTACGAACACGTCGTATCGGAACGCGCCAAGGCGTCGATGCATCGTGGTTGGCATGTCGTCGAGACCGCCAGCGAAGATGGATGGCACGGTTTTCCCCTCACGCAAAATAACCGATGCCACGCTATCAAGCGCGTGAGGTGAGGTGAACTAGTTAGGTGGGGAGGTGCGACGCTGCTGAAGTTGACAGGACGCTGGTTGCGAGTCGCCCCCGCGCCGCATCCGATTGCGTGAGCACGGGGGACAAGCCCGAATGTGCTGATGGCGCCACGAGTCCACGCGAGACCCAGTCGTTGGTGGGGTTGCCGGCAGGAACTGCGGTCGATGGCCCCGCTGGCCGCTTACACCTGGATCAGGCCGGTTGCGACGGCATGCACGGCTGCCGCGGTTCGACTGTTGATGCCCAGAATCTTCATTGCTTCGGCGATATGGTAGTCAACGGTATGAGGCGATATGCCGACAATGGCGGCGATCGCCCATGAAGATTTACCCCGCGCGACCCAGGCAAGGCACTCTTGTTGGCGCGGAGAGAGTTGAAGTGACGGCTCAGGCCGACGTGGCTTCATCAATCGATGAAGCTCTTGATGAAAGAGTGCGCCAATTAAGCTCGCGAGCCGCAGGTGGACTTCTGTCCTGATCTCCGGTGACGGACTGGCGAGATTCACCAGCAGGATGTCGCCGTTGGCCTCGCGAAGCGGGATACTCACGCCACTGGTTAATCCCGCGTCGCGTGCTTCGCCTAGCACGCGTTGCTCGATGCGATTCAAGCCTCTGATGTCGGTCCATCGATAGGGTGTGGCACGGGCAAACGCCATTCGATGGACCGGATCGACCGGACCGTAGTCTCGTTGCGCGTAATGCGCGACCCAATGATCCGGATAGCATGCGCAAAGCGTCTCGACCGCCATTGCCCGGCCGTTCCCTGCGTGTCTTCGCGATACTCGGCTAATGGCAAAGCGTGGGAAGCCCAACGAAGCGGACACGTCACCGAACAACTTTAGCAAAGACGATAGGTCCACGGTATTGAGAAAGGCAGTGGCCAGCGGTGCCCATCGGCTGGCCAGGTTTGATGTTGAAGGCAGCGGTACGATGGGTGGGTTACCCGCGCCGCATTGACAGACTCGATCCACTGGGGCCCTCTCGCAGGAACTTCGCGCGCTGGCGCACGGCGCGGTGGTCGTGCGTGCGTTGATTGAGATTGAAGTAGCACAATGCGTGGCGATTGAGGTGACGCTTGTTTTGCTAGTGACTGCTCGATGCGCCGTGCAAAAAAGTGTAGTCGCTTGTCGCCAAATCACAGCCATAAAAATGTAATGTTTTGATACATCGGCCAACACACTCGCGTATATCGCATCGACTCGCCGCTGCATGGCATGGGACCGTGGGTTTCCAGGGCCGACCGGGTGTGGAGTGTGCGCGTCTAATGAATCAGCAACGCGGTAGCTGAAAATCCTCCTACGCCCTGTGCATAGAGCAACAAGGGGGCGCCTGGCGCGAGTGGGCCGCAGTCGGCCAGGTTGATAAATGGATCGCATACGGTGACGTGCGCGATACGGGAAAAATTGTGCGCGAAAAGGCGTTCGGGTGGCAGACCCATCGATTGGACGAGACGCCGCCAGGCAGGCTTATTCAGATGAGGCGGCAAGATGCGATAGAGCTCGGTGAGCGCAATGTGTGCATCCTGAGTGACTTGCGTGATGAGTTTTCGCGCGACGAGCTGGTACTGCGCAAGGAAACTCGCTTCGGTCTGCCCTAGCATTCCGCGCCAGCCGCGACCACTTGCGTGTGTGGCCAGTGCGACGAGGCGATTGGTGCGCGCGTGGCGCTCGACCAACGCGGCGAATGCGCCGTCGCTGAGCAGCGCTGACGCGCCCATCGCGCGTTCGGTCTCCATAGGCATCACGTCTGCCCCGACGAGCAGTACGCGATGGAGGGCGGAGTGTGCGATGAACATTGCACGGATGATGCGCAACGCACCGAGCGAGGACGCGCAGTGTTGCTGGGCAAACGAGAACGACTGGACGCCTACAAGGCCAAAATGCTCGCATAGCTGCCGAGGCAAAGATGCTGGTGGCGGCGCGATGCTGCCCTGTAGCGTGTGAGTGTAGACCAGGCAGTCGATTGACTCGGCGGCGATTGGTGCATTGCGCAGCAGCGAGTCGACAGCTCGGATCGCGAGGCTGAAGGCACTTTGCCCGCGTGCCACGTGAAAATTGCGTACGCCGGCCTGCTCGAGCTTTGCCACCACAGCAGCGGGTTGACCGGTGCGACGTGCCCAGTGGCGAACGGAGTCGACATGTTCAGGAAGATGGTAGGCGACACACGGGATGCCGATTGTGGTGTCTACCATGAGGAGTTCGCGCCAAGGGAGCGCGCGAGCACAGGCGCACTATGTGCGTCGAGTAGCGCGCAGCCTACATAGCCGCACGAGGCGATATTCCATAGCAAGAGGATGCCTTGCGACGGCAAGGTATGCGTCTGGACCATGGTCGTCAATTGTTCGATCGAATCTGCTGCACCGAGATTCGCATCGTGCGTGCGCACGCCTGCAAGCGAGGCGATGCCGAGTTCCTGCTGCAGTGCCGCTGCAAGCGCGTGCGTGTGGCCTTGTCCGACGGCGGTGACGTTGCACGGGGCGATCGCGTGTTTTGCGAGCAGCGCGGTGACCAATTGCATCATCGTTTGAAGTAGATGTGGGTCAGGGTGCGCGTGGCGATGCGGCGAGTCTCCGCGTGGTGCCGGACAAGGGTGTGTTTGAGCGTCGATGAGGCGTAAGCCGCGCGTGCTTGCACCAAAGCGCTCCAGAAGGACGGCGGCGGCCGCGTCACCTTGCAGTGGGCCGATTCCATGATGGCGAGAAAACGGTGCCACCCACTTCTCCGCGGCAGCAATCAGGATCGTACGCACGTCGGGTTCGGCGAAGAACAGGTCCTGCGCCACCCGCAAGGCCGTGAATGGGGCAGCGCTGCCCTGCTGCGAAATTGAGAAGGAGAAACAGGGGCTACCTGGAGCGCCTACCACGCTTGCCAGACGCCCCGCGGTCGTTGTCGAGACATGTTCGTCGACACTGCTGTGGCAAAAAATGACAACGTCAACCGGCGCGGCAGCGCGAGGCCGAGCGGCACCGATCGCCCGCGTGACGTATGCCGCAAGCCCCGACAAATCGGTGGTGTGGGCGACCGGTGCACGCTGGGACCTATCCCCGGGACCGATGCGAGGCATTGCTGTCGGCCCGAGCGGCGTCCATTCCGTGCGCCACAGTGTCATCCATGCATCCCAGCCGACAAGCGGCCTCGCCACGGTGGACTCCACGGCCGATACCTGTCCGTCGAGCTCCATGACGGACGGCACGTAGGAGCACAGTGCGGTGACGACCGGGGACCTCATATTGGCGTCGGAAAGCTTAGGTCGTGCGGGAGCAGGTCGTAGAACAGACGCCCCATGCGTTGGCCGTCGACGACATGGCAGTCGCGTTGCAAACCGATGAGGCGAAACCCCAAACGTGCGAGCAGTCGCTGTGACCGAATATTGCTTTGCGCCGCCCACGCACCAATGCAATGCAGTTGATCACGCTCGAAACCTTCTCGAAGCACCTGTCTCGACGCTACGAGCGTCATGTTCGCGCAAGCGGCGCGAGTCGGGTCGCGCAGCACCCAGAAGGAGCCGAGACCAAACCGGTGAGTAACATCGCTGATCGCGACCAGTCCGCTTGGGCGGTTCGTGCCGTGTACGCCAAATACGCGTAGTCGATGTCGATTACTTTGCGTCATCGCCTGGACCGCGAGTAGGGTAAGCGATTGTCGACCGAGCCCGAAGTCAAACCACTGCGCAATGGCTGGACGCGCAAGCCAGTCGGCGATATCGCGCATGTCGTCACGATTTGCTTCGCGCAGCCAGCACTCATGTGGCGACATCGCGGATCTAGCCGAATGGGATTTGCACAAGCGGCGATGGCGGGAGCACTGGTACGCATTCATGTCGATGCGCCAGTGGTGGAGTCGAACGTATGTCGAGCCGTGAGTTGACCGAGCGCCGTATCGACACGCATGAGCAACATCGCGAACCAGTGACATGTCGTCAGACGCGCAGCGGGCGGCAACCCTGATACATAACCGTGTGCGCCGCAAAATTGAACAAGCTCGTGGGTGAGCTCCACGGATTCGGCTGCAATGTGACGGATCAGCTGGCGCACGAGCGCGATTGATATGTTCGGCTCGGCAAGCGTGAGCGCGCGCAAGAAAAGATGCGTGCCTTGCGTTGCAATGAGCATGTCGGCCAGCCGGGTGGCCACGCGCTGATGTAGCATGATCGGCTTGCGAAATGCGCGTCGCTCGGCTCCGTAGCGAAGTGCAAATGCAACGTCGTGCTGCATGGCACCGTTGAGCAAGGCCGACAAGTACAGGGCGATGTCGGTGAGCCATGTCTGCGCGGGAGAATCGCTTTGCGCATCGCACTGATCGATCGAGGCAAGTGCGGCGGCCTGCAGTGTTCCTTTGCAGCGCCATTGCTCAAGTGAAAGGGTGCCAAGCGCAACGAGGCAGCGACGCCGTGCGTCAGCGCTCGCCTGAGTCGAGTCAATGAGACCGAGGCCGCAGGCGTGCGGCGCGATCATCAGCGGTGCAACGGGCGTGCAGTCTTGATCGTGCAGATGCCAGAGCGTGGCGGTGTGAAAATCTGGCACCGTAAGCGCGATCACGCACGTGCCGTTAAAGTAGTCACCGATGGGATGGGGCGCGAGTGCGTCGAGTGCGTGGTATGCGCGTAGCGTCATGAGCGCCGGAATGCTCTGAGTGAGTTGTACGGCGCGTTCAATCGGGCCACAGGCCAACGTGCTTACAATACCGCACAGATCGTGCTGGCCGATGGCCATGCCACCCAGGGACGTCGGCAAAATCATGGTTCCCAGATCCAGCGAGCTTGCATGTGTGACGATATCGCGCCAGTCCGCTTGCGACGGCGGGGCAGCGAGCAAAGGCTCGAGCTGGTCTTGAGCGAAGCGTTGGCAGGCGGTGACGAGTGCGCGCTGATCGTCAGATACGGTCCATGTGGGCGGCACCAGATCGGACGATGACGGTACAGGGTTGCGCATCATGGCTCTCTCCGTATTGGGTGTGAGGCATCGGTGTCAGACGAGCATCTCGATTGCTTCGGGATGACCGAGGAAATCCCGGGGACTTGCCGAGCGCGCGTAGGCACCCGATTGCAGAACGACAACGAAGTCGCCAATCTGAGCTTCGGGAAGCAGCACGTCATCGGCGATGCGATCAAGCGGAGTACACGAGCAGCCGACGATGTGACATCGTTCAGTTGGCGTATCGCCGAACCGATTGCCGAGTACTACTGGGAAATTGCGGCGCAGTACCTGACCGAAGTTGCCCGAGGCCGCGAGGTGGTGGTGCAGGCCACCGTCGGTAACAAGGAAGGTGGTGCCGCGTGAAACTTTTCGATCGATGACGCGGCATACATAGGCACCGGCCTCGCCGACCAGGTAGCGCCCAAGTTCGAGCACGGGGCGCACACCGGGCAAAGCCCGTTGCATGCGCGAGAGCCAGGCATGCATCGGCTGGGCGACGGCATCGAGATCGAGCGGCACCTCGCCTTCGAAATAGGGAATGCCAAAACCGCCGCCCAGATTCACGTACCGGGGCGGCAGTGGCAAATCGGATGCGAGCTGCATGACGAGCTCGGCACATCGCCGCTGTGCTTCGACAATAGTAGCTGGGTGCAGGCACTGCGAACCCCAGAAGACATGAAACCCCGCCAGTGCCACGTCACATGCGCCCAGTTCTTGCAGTAGTGCCGGAACCTGTTCGGCGTCGATGCCGAACTGAGTCGCTCCCCCGCCCATGCGCATGCCGGCGTGCGTGATCTGAAAATCCGGGTTCACGCGAATTGTCACGTTTGGGCGCAGGCCCAGCTCCCAGCCAAGGGCTGCCACCAGATGCAGTTGAGTGAGCGATTCGATATGCACGTTCACGCCGCTGGCCACTGCACATCGCAGTTCCTCCCGTGTTTTGCCCGGACCTGCAAAGCCGATCTGGTCAGGCGGCATGCCTGCGTTGAGCGCCAGTGCCAGCTCGGCGCCGGAGGCCACGTCAAAGCCGTCGATGCGCGTGGCCAGATGGTGTACGACAGCAGGCATTGGATTGGCCTTGAGCGAGTAATGCAACTGTATCGACGCCGGCAGTTTTGCACGCAACTGGCACACGCGGGCATCGATTGCGGCGCGCGCATAGACGAAAAAGGGCGTGGACCCTGCACGATTGGCAAGCCGCGTGACATCGATACTGTCGGCGAACAGGACGTCATGGCGGCGGGTCAATGATCGATTCATTTTGGCCTCGCTTGGTTGTTCGGCGCGCTCACGAGTGCTTCTCGCAAGGCCACGCGATCGAATTTGCCGTTGGCGTTGCGCGGGATGTCCGTCTGAACGATGATGCGATGCGGCACCATGTAGCCGGGCAGGTGTTGCTTGCACCACGACAGCAGCGTTTGGGCGAGAAACGGCGTGGCTGCCGGCACGACGACCAGCGTGATCGTCTCGCCAAGCGCATCATCGGGCACACCCACGGCGGCGACTTCGGAAGCAAAACCACTTTCGTGGATGGTTTCCTCGATTTCTTCCGGGCTAATCCGGTAGCCGGAACTCTTGATTTGCGCGTCGTTGCGCGCAATGAAATACAGAAAGCCGTGTGCATCGCGTCGCACGAGGTCCCCCGACCAGACCGCGGTGTCCGGCGCAGCCCCGCCAGGTTTTTGCTCGGGAGAGGGACGATAGCGTTCGGAGGTTCGCGCTGCATCACCCCAGTAACCCATCGTGACGCATGCGCCGACATGTACAAGTTCACCGGGTTCATCAGGCGCACACGGCGAACCATCGGGGCGCACGACCAAAATGCGTGCGTTGGGCACGGCCTTGCCGATCGAGTCAGGGCGGTGATCGACTTCGGCGGGGGCGAGGTAGGTCGAGCGGAACGCCTCGGTCAGACCATACATGAGGTAGGGTTCGGCCTGTGGAAACAGCGCACGCAGGCGTTGCAGTACTGCCTTGGGCATCCGGCCGCCGGTATTGGCAAAGTAGCGCAGCGTGGCGCGTGCTGCATCGGGCCAGCGAGCATGGGCCAGCTGCATCCACAAGGGAGGCACGCCCGTGATCGCGGTGATTTGCTCACGCGCGCAGGCCTCTATCACGTCTTGTGGACAGAGATAATTAACAAGGACAGCAGTGGCGCCGCTCGTCCACGCCGACGTGAGTTGGCTCAGGCCCGCATCGAAGCTAAGCGGTAGTACGGCCAGGATTCGATCAGCGCGCGTATGGTTCAGATAATGAGCGACGCTCCACGCGCCTTCGAGCAGGTTGCGGTGGCTGAGCATGACGCCCTTGGGTTGCCCCGTCGAGCCGGATGTATAGAGAATGGCCGCGAGGTCTGTGTCTATGCCCGATGTTGGAACAACGGATGCTTTTCGTTGCATGCCGACAGCGTCCGGTGCGAGGCACGCGCTCCAACGATGGACCTGTGCAGTTCCATTGTATGGAGGTGCCGTTTCGTCCGGGGCATCGGTGAGGATCGTATGGGTGAGGGCGAGCGGCCCGTTCTCGGCCAGCAAGCGTGCACGCATTGCGCTGGTAATCACGCAGATCGCGCCGCAGTCGTGCAGGATATGTGCGACCTGTTGCGGTTTGAGCAGCGGATTGATCGGCACGAAAACGCAGCCTGCGGCGGCAATACCCAGCAGCGAAACGACGGTTTCGATGCGCTTGTCCAGAAAGATGCCGATACGTGCGCCGGGCGCGATACCGAGCGAGGTGATCGCGTGGCCAAGTGCGCATGCGCGCTCGGCAAGTTCCTGGTAGCTCAGGCGGATATCGCCGAAGACGATCGCGTGCGAATCGGGTGCCTGATGTGCGGTTGTCTGCACGAGGTCAAGTATGTTTCGCATGGTGTGGAATGGAGTCGTCGGGTTGAGGAAGATGCGCGTTGGACGTCAATGACGAATCACCAGGGCGCCGAAGCAGCCGGCCAGACCGCTAGAAAAGAGCAACGACCATTCTCCGACCTGCTGGTTGCGACAGGTCTCGAAATTGATGAACGGATCTGCACCGAATGCGTGGCCGACCGTGCCGAAATTTGTGGTGAATAGCCGCGCCTCGGGAATGGCGAGCATCCCCATCAACCGTGCCCAGCCTGGTAGATTGACGTGGTGAGGCAGTACGTGCGCGATGTCGTCGGGTGCGATGTTTGCCTGGCGAATAGCTGCGCGCATGGTGGTAAAAGCCGACCAGTAGTACCGATCGTCGGGAATCGGCTGCAAGGTGTCATCCGTACCGCGAAAGAAGCGCGCATCGGTATATAGATGCAAGCTGGCGATGACGTTGTGTTCGGCCCCCCGGTCAAGTAGCAACGCGCATGCGCCGTCGCTATGCAGCGCCAGGTCCCCGATCGCGCGAAGTCGATCGCAGCCCGAACCGATGACGTCAGCACACACGATGATGGCGCGTTCGATGGTGGGGTGTCGCGCCGCAAGCGCGAGCAGCACCCGGATGGCTGCCATCGGAGATACGCACTGCTGCTGCGTGACGGAAAACGTCAATGCCCGGTTCAGTCCGCAATGGCGTTGAATGTAATGGGCCGTACTGGCAGGTGGCGCGAGCACGCTCGTCTGTATCGTATGTGTGTGAATGAGGGCATCGACTGTTGAGCGTGGTGTGGCGGTTTCGCGCAAAAGTTTCGCGATCGCATGTACGGCCAGATTTGCTGGTGACTCACCCTCGGCGTCGTGGAAATGCCCCACACCGTGATCGCGCAGTGCACGAGCGCGCGCGTTAGACTGGCCGCAACGTTCGACCCACTGATTTACATGTACGGTTTGAGCCGGCAGACTGTGGGCGACCGCGGAAAGCGAGAAGGGACTCGTTCTCATGATGGCGCTTCGCAGAATTGAAGAATCGCACAGGCGACCTGGCCGTGAAATCCCGTAGACCATACAAGCAGATGTTGGCCATCGCGCGGTGACACAGCCCGTGTGAGGCTATCAAGACGCGCAGGTGTGTGTGCTGCGCAAAGATGGCCAGGCGTGTCACCTGCGAGCCAGATGCGCTCGAGCGGCAAGTCACCGTGCGTACGGATACTGCGCAACAGCCCGTGATCCGGCTTCGCTGGGACAATCCAGTCCATTTGTGTGGCCTGACAGGCAGCTCGTGCCAGCGCCTTGTTGATGGCGCCCATAAGCGTGGCGGAATCGACAGGCGTTGCGATGACGCTGGAGCTGCTGGGCGTGGCCGGCGTACAGATGGTCAGGCCGCGCACGCGCCAGCCAGGTGTCGGATGGCGTGTGACGAGAGCGGCAGCGGCTCCATCGACGAGGAGCGTGTGTAAGCCAACGTGCCGAGAAAAGGGGGGAAGCCAACGCTCGGCCGCGACAATCAGGACGGTATTGAGCTCGGTGTCCGCATCCATCATGGCTAGCGTGAGGTCGAGCGCCGTTGCAAACGAGACGTCCTGAAGCTGCCCGATCGCGAATGGCGGGCGACGCGATGCGAGCTCGTGATGCAAACGTCCCGCACAGGACAATGCCAGATCGTGTTCGAAGCTGGTCGAGCAAACGATGATCTGGTCCGGCCGCGGAAGTTGTGATGCACCGTCATACAGCAGGTGTGTCGCGCGTAGTGCCATATCGGACAGTGAAAGATTCGACTCGGCTACGACGAGCTCGTCTGAAAGCGTAGGCGGCGAAGGCGCCTTTGGACCGCGTCGGGACTCACATTCGTCACGCCAGCGCAGTGTGTCGCCATAGACCGCTTGCATCACGGAATCAAGCGGGCATCGCCGCAGCGGCGAGCTCACGTCGGTGCGTGTAGGGTGCGCGCTGCGTGCGAATGGAATGTAATGAGCGGTGGCGACGATCCTGGGCGCGGGAACCCTGGACTCAGTTCGAGGGAACATGGGAGGCGACGAATGCAACCAGATTGTCGAATCGCAGGAAGAGGTCGCTGCTCAGATCGTCAGGGTCAAGCACAAACTTGAAGCGCTGCTCCACTTGCAGCAGGAGCTCGGTCATGTTCATCGAATCGACACCAAGGTCGAAGAGGTTTGTTTCGCCATCGATGAGCTCGGTGCTCAGATGCGTGCCGAGCGTTGACAGCAGACAGGATTTGAGCTCGGTAGCAATATCGTCAGGGCGATTTGATACGAAATTGGATGTCATGAACGCCTCCTGTATGAAGGGAAGGTGAGGTCATGCACGCGGCATGGTGACCGAATGTGCAAGCTCGTTTGAAGCGGATTCCCACGGCAATTGCGGCGCGCATTGCGCCGCGCGGGCGATCATCAGGCGCTGCATGTCGCCGGTGCCCTCCATGATGTCGAACGCCTTGGCGTCTCGGCAGCATTGTTCGAGCGATGGACAATGCGCGATACCGCCAAGCCCAACGAGCGCGAGTGCTGTTCGAGTGACGTGGGCTGTCACGCGTGCGGCGTATGCCTTGGCCATCGAGGCGTGCATGGCGCTCGGGTGGCCCTGATCTGCGAGCCATGCTGCGTGATGACAGAGCAGGTGCGCGGTCGTGATATGCCGGTCGAGATCCAAAAGATGCACGTCGACGTCGCCGGGACCGCATCGCAGGTCGGCCGGATGTGAGCCTGATTCGAAATAGGTTGCAAGTTCGTCACGTACCCGTCGACACGTACCGACCATCACTGCGGAGAGCAGCGGCCGAAAATAGTCCCATGACCGTTGTGCGCCGGAAAATGCGTCGCTCAATGGCGCTTGGTCGTCGTGCGTGAGGCAAGCATCGTCGGGCACTTCGCAATCGCTGTACGACAGCACGGCCAGTTGGCTGGCCCGCAGCCCGGCCATGTGTTCGACACGCATGACCGAGAACCCCGGTGCGTCGTGCTCGACGCGAAATGCCCGGATGCCGAAGCGACCCGCGTTGCGGTTGATCGTTGCGAACGTGATGATCGTGTTCGCGCGCGCGCCATTCGTGGTGAAACATTTGGTGCCATTGAGCACCCAGCCGTGCGCGGTTTTGCGGGCCGATGTCCGCATGGCTGTTGCGTCGGACCCGCAATCGGGCTCCGTAATCGCAAACGCGCCCCAGCGTGGCGCGTCGCTGTGAAAGCCCGCAAAGAATGCTGCCTGCTGCCGTTCGTTGGCGAGCGCGAGAACCGGGGGCATGGCAAGTCCTGGGCCGGGCAGGGCCAGCGCGAGCGCGGCGTCCGCGTAGCCCAGATATTCCATCAGCATCACGCGTGAGGCGAGCGATTGCACCCCGGGACATCCCCCGTATTGGCTCGGCACGAGATTCAGATTCAACGCGCGGACCATATCGCTTTGCCAGAACGTTGTGGGGATTTGTCCGGTCCGGTCCGCTTCGTCGCGGTGTGCGCGTATTTGCGCGCACAGTCGATCGAGATCCAGCCCGGAGGCTGCCAAGGCCGCTTTAAGCGTTGCGACTTCATGGTGCGGTTGTGATGTTTGCAGAGCGTCTGGCATGTCCGATCGTTCCGAATGGCGCACGCGCGCCGGCCGATGGCGTGGCATGGACGACATGCTTTCGCGGCGTCCATGCCGTGTGACATGCAGCGTAGGCATCTGAGAGAGGGTTTGCTACCTCCCAACCTAGGGAGGGTGGCATCGGGTGAGGCAGGTCAGGGATTTTCGCCAGCGGCGATAGCGATGCCCGATAATGGCGCCGATATGGAATGACGCTGGCCACCACGGACGTGACTAATATGGCAGAACGACAACGAGCAACGCGTAAAACGCAATCTATGTCGCCGGACAAACGCGGCCCGCGTACGACCAAGCGGGGCGATCAGGTGGCCGAGCTGATCAAGGGTTGGATTAATGACGGGCGGGTGCGCCCGGGCAAGCGCCTGAACAAGGAAGCTGAGCTGCAGCAGATGTTCAACGTGAGCCGCGGCTCAATGCGCGATGCGCTCAAGGCACTGGAAGTGCAGGGACTCGTGAGTCTCAGTACCGGCCCTGAGGGAGGCGCCACAATTACGCGCGTGCCGCTTGCGCGGGCGTTCCAGGCACTGCAGAACTATTTGTTCTTCGAGAACATCACGCTCGAGGAGCTCTATGCGGTGCGACGTACGCTCGAGCCGATTGTCGCTGCTGGCGCAGTAGCGCACTTGACGGATGCAGATTTCGAAGCACTCGAGCGCAGCATTTCAGTGTGTGAGCCATTTGTGATCGGCCACGAGCAGGCGCTTGATCAGCGCTGCGAGGATATTCATTTTCACGACGTGCTGGCCGCGGCCCATCCGAACGCATTTTTACGGTGCCTCTGCCAGATCATTAATCAGATGCTGCACTCGCTGGTGATCGTGGCGGGCAACGTCACGCAGCGTGACTATCAGACGTTCGGCCGTACGACGCTCGCTGCGCACCGTGCAATCCTCGAGGCTGCACGGCGGCGCGATGCTCAGGCAGTGGAGCGCTTGATGGCCGCGCATATGGACGAGGCCGAGGCGCAACTGCAGAAAGTACATGCCGCGTTGAGGCAAAGGCTTGTGCTCGACTCCGAACTCGATACGCAGATGAGCCGCGACGCGTCCTGAGGCGGCATCCACGCACAGCACGGGGGCGCCATCGCATTGTCTGCGGATGCCCGCCGAAGTTTATGACATGTCGGTCACAATGCGCCGGTTAATTGCAATAAATAAACTAAATGAGAGTAGGTGCGCTCATCGCGAGGGTACATAGGCGGGGAGATTGATCGGAATTTCCGGGGTAAACACCGACATTTTGTCGCTTGACCAGGTGAGATATTCGATCGTAAATTTATGATAATAAATAGGCGTCAAGACCGAAGCTGTGCGCTTGGCCGGTCCGACCGATCTCCGTGGTGGCTCATCGCGTCAGGTCGAGGCGGGCGAGGTTTTATTCCAAGGCAGCAGCGATCGTTGGCGGACGGCTTGCGAGTGACGAATGGCCGATCGCCGCCGGCGAGAGGCTCATGGTTGCTGTATCTGTGAGGCCGACGGGATCTGGCGAAGATCTGCCCGAGCCTCTGCCGGTTTAACCAATTGCGAGAGAGAGGTGTCGGGGGCTGCAGCAAGCGCAAGTAGAGCGTCGATCTTGGGGATGATTTGGGCACGCTCGACCAAAGAGATCGTGTTGGGATGAACGTTGGCCCGCGTCGCGAGGCCCACTTGGGTGAGCTTCTTTGTTTGGCGACGAGTGCGAACTTCGTCTCCAAGGGCCTTGATAAAGTCCGCAGTGGGTGTGCTATTCACCGACGGGAGTGACGAGCTATTCTTGCGCGAGCGATTCTGCCGCTGCGACAAGGGCCCGCTTCTTTTCTCTGCTCAGTCGCCCAGCAATTAAGAGGAGGTTGGCCAGCAAGTCGTCCTCCTCGTACAGGAAGCTTGTCGGAATGAGAAGCGCTCGCGCAAGCCGCTGGCTGGTCTGTACGGTTGGAGCATGCTTGCCCTTCTCGTACTGGTTGACGCGAGCGCTGGCGGAAAATTCGTCGATTCCGGCGAGAATGCCAAGCTGTTCCTGGGTGAGGTCGGTACGCAACCGCGCCTGCTTCAGGCGTTTCGAAAACACAGAGGTGACGGTCGAGTCGCTGGACATGCATCAAGTGTCCAGGAATCGATTGCCCGGTTTGCTAAGTAACTCTTAGTCTGGGGCTGTATCAGGAATCAAGAGGTGGCTGCTCGTGACAGCCGTTCGGCGTATTCGAGAAGTGCTTCTTGGCTGTCCTGCGGGAGCGGTGAGGCCACGACGAGAAGCCGCGCAAGGAGGTCATTGCCTTCGTATAGGAAGCTGGTTGGGACGTGTAGTACTCGGGCGAGACGGTGCGCCGTCTGGAGCTTGGGCGCGTGTTTGCCGGTCTCGTATTGATTCACGCGTGCGCTTGCCGAGAATTCGTCAATCCCGGCTTCGATGCCGAGCTGTTCCTGGCTCAGGCCCGAGCGCAGACGTGCCTCTCTGAGGCGCTTGGGAAAGATCGAGGATGTCGATGAGGTCCGACGCATCCTAAGAGTTTCTTAATTTTTAATGGACTTTTTACTAAGTATTTCTTAGTCTGAAGGCTAAGCATTACTTAGTTCGGGTGGCGACATGCATCATCTCTGTGTCGTCTTGGTGGGCTTCGCTGTCACATGTCTAGCGAGGGCTGGGTGGGTTAGGCGGTCATTGAATACAGGATTTGGAGTAATGGCGACGATCTTAAACATTCTTAGTTACGTTAGCGTGCTTACGCTTGTGGCATTGGGCCTTGCGATCGTGTTCGGCCTGATGGATATCGTGAACCTCGCGCATGCCGAGTGGGTGACGATGGGGGCTTACACGTTGGCGGTTGCGCAGTCCGTGGGAGGTCAACACGCATTCTGGGCTGCACTGCTCGCCGCGCCGATTGTCGGCGCGGGGCTCGGTTGGTGTCTCGAGCGCTTCGTCATCCGACTGCTCTATGCCCGTCCACTGGATACGCTACTGGCGACCTACGCGGTCAGTCTGATCGTTCAGAAGGCGATTGAGCTCGTCTTCGGCACTCAGCCGATGCTGGTCTATGCGCCGTTCAATGCAACCGTTGACGTACCGGGCGGCAGCTATCCTGCTTATCGGATGTTCGTGATCGGTGTGGCACTGGTTGTTACCACTGGATGCTGGGTGCTGTTCACCCGCACGCGTTTTGGTACGAAGCTGCGCGCGGTCATCCAACATCCGGCGATGGCTGAGGCCGTCGGCATCAACACCAGAAGGCTGAATCGAGTGGCCTTTTGTGGTGGCGCCGCGCTCGCTTCGCTCGCCGGTGTTCTGGTGGCGCCCATGGTGTCGGTGGAGTCCCATCTCGGGGTGTCCTATCTTGCCAAGGCGTTTTTCGTGATCGTGCTGGGGGGGATCGGCTCGGTGGTCGGCAGCATACTCGGCAGCGCTTTTGTCGGCACGATCGAGACCTTGCTCAGCTATCGCGTCGATCCGTCACTCGCGTCGGCGATTGTCCTGATTGTATCCATTGTCCTGATTCGTTTCCGGCCACAGGGTCTGCTCCCCGGCTTTAGTGCGGCGCATCAGCTTCTCGGAAAGGGGTAAGGCAATGTTCGACCGTTATTTTTCTCGTGCGCGGACTTGGTTGTCACAACCCGCCTTGAGCGGCAGCGATGTGTCTCCGGTTATGACCGGTTTTGCGATCGTTGTGACCGGCGCGATTCTGCCGTTTGTCGTTGGCGCGTATCAACTCACCGTGATACGCGATGCACTCGTATTGGCGATATTGGCGCTCAGTTATGACCTGCTGTGGGGGCGTGCCGGTGTACTGACGCTGGGTCACACGACCTTCTTCGGCATTGGAGCATACGGCTTCGCCGTGACTACGGTCCAGTTTGGGCAGACGCCGTTAGTCGGATTTCTCGCTGGCCTTGCCTGTGCTGCGGTCGCAGCGACCGTTCTCGGTTACTTCTTGTTGTATGCAGGGGTGAGGCTGCATTTCTTTGCCATTCTCAGTATGGCGGTGTTGATTGTTGCGCAGCAGCTTGCAACGAGCTGGCAGTCGGTAACAGGCGGAGACACGGGCTTGCTCGGTATTCCGGGGCTGTCCTTCCAGCTTGCGGGGCACACACTCGATTTGAGCGGCCCAGTCGCGTCCTGGTATGCCGTCGCGATACTCCTCGTTGGGCTGCTTGGGGTGGTGTGGCTGCTTTGTCGCAGCCGATACGGGAAGGTGCTCGCCGCGATCTCGACGAACGAATGGCGCGCGCTGGCGTGCGGATATCACACGTCCTGGCATCTCCTGTTGATGTTCATGGCCTCGGCGGTGTTGGCTGCGGTGGCGGGTTGCTTGATGGCAGCAACCGCCGGCGTTGTTGCGCCCGATGTGTTTTCACCGGTATTGGCCACCGAAGTCATTCTCTGGGTTGCCATAGGCGGACGTGGCTCGCTGGGCGGTCCCGTGCTCGCCGCTGTCGGCCTGACGCTACTTAAGCATGGCGCGTCGAGTTTGAGCACACAGTGGTGGCCGCTTATTCTCGGTGCAGTTTTTCTCGCGTGCGTGCTTTGCCTGCCGAACGGTGTGCGTCTGGGGTGCATGCTCAAGGGACTGCGTCAAATCACTGGAATATCACTCAAACGCATGCCGCGCTCTTGTGCGCAGCGCGTCGAAGGAGGGTCGTGATGAACGCGCCGATCATCAAAGGTGTCGGACTGTACCGTGCATTTGGCGGCATTAACGCGATTGCCGGCGTTGACGTAGAAATTGGCGCACGAGACTTGCTTTGCGTTATCGGCCCGAACGGCGCTGGAAAAAGCACGCTGGTCGGGCTGATGTCGGGCGCGATTGTGCCTGGGGCTGGCGAGCTGTATCTCGCAGGCGAGCGAATGACCGGCCGACCGATGTATCAATACTGCCGGCGTGGCGTCGTACGGAAATTCCAGGGAACAAATGTTTTCCAGATGATGAGCGTACGCGAGAACCTCGAAGTGGCTGCGCTCGGTGTGTCGACTCGACAGGCGTTTTCGATGCGCGATCTCGATGGCGTTCTCGAGCAAATCGGACTTGCCGCGCAAGCCGACATGCTGGCGATGCATCTGCCACATGGCGAGCGCCAGTGGTTGGAAATCGGCATGGCGATGATGTGTCGCCCCGCCTTATTGCTGCTCGACGAGCCTGCTGCGGGTTTATCCGCCACTGATGCTCAGCGGCTTGTGCACCTCATCCACCGCCTGCGTGAGCAGTGTGCGGTACTTGCCATCGAACATGACCTGCGTTTCGTGCAATCGCTCAATTGCGAGACGTGGGTTATGCACCGTGGGCAAATCGTTCGCCAAGGGCGCTACGACGACATTGCGAAGGACGAGGAAGTCCGACGCATTTATCTGGGGCAGGGGGCAAGTCATGCTGCACATTGAAAATCTGTCGGCCGGATACGGCGACATCGCTGTCTTGCACCAGATCACGCTTGCCGTTCAGCCCAACGAAGTGGTGGGGGTGCTCGGATGCAATGGAGCGGGAAAAACGACGCTTGTGAAGGCGATCATGGGCTTTTTGCCGCACGTAAGCGGCGAGGTTCGCTTTGGCGAGCACGTCATCAACGGCATGCGCTCGCATGAAATCGCTCGACTGGGCATCGGCTTGGTGCCGCAGGGGCGATGGATTTTTCCGAAGCTCACGGTGCGCGAGAACCTCATGATGGGAACCGCGGCGGCGGGCGACGCCGAGATTCTGGAGGAGGTGTTCGAGTATTTCCCGGTATTGAAAACGCGGCTCTCGCAACATGGCGGAACGTTGTCGGGCGGCGAGCAACAGGTACTGGCTATCGCGCGTGCCTTGTGTGGTCGACCGAAACTGTTGTTGCTGGACGAGCCTTCTGACGGCGTGCAACCCAATCTTGTCGAGCTGATCGGCGATGTGATCCCGGTGCTGTGCCGTCGTTCGAAGTTGGCGGTGCTGCTTGTCGAACAGAATCTTGACCTCGTCTTGCGCTGCGCGCAGCGATGCATTGTGCTCAAGAACGGGCAGCTCGCCCATGCGGGAAAAATCGAACCGCAACGCGGCACGGACAGCGCGCACCCGTTGGCCCAATTCTTGTCACCTGCTGCTGAACGAACCGCTGATTCGCAAGCAGCATTCGTTGAAAGAGAACCTACATGAATCGACGCGACTTTTCACGATCTGCTCTTTGGGGCGCGCTTGGGGCGTTGAGCGCCGCCGCTTGTCCGAACCTTGTCCGAGCGGCGGCGCCGATCAAGATCGGATTGCTTGCGCCGTTGAGCGGCCCACTTACCCGGGTTGGCGAGACCAATCGACACTGTGCGATGCTCGCCATTGAAGAAATCAACGCTGCCGGCGGGCTGCTCGGGCGGCCACTCGAACTGGCCGTAGAAGATACGCAGATGTCGACGGCAGTGACGCTCGAGAAGGCCAGGCAGCTATTGATGCGTGACGAAGTGGCGATGCTCACAGGCATGGTGCTGCCGTCTGAGCGCGAGGCGGCGCTGCAGGCCGCTAAGACGGCCGCGAGTCTTGTCGTCTATCCGAATTTCGACGAGGGCCGCTGTGATCCGCTGTTGTTAAGTACCGGTCTGAGCGTTGCTCAGCGGGTCGAACCGCTCGTTACCTGGCTCATGCGTGGTGGTGGAAAAAGCGTCAGCGCGGTGGTCTCGGACGTCGGTAGCAACCGCAAGGTGCTGGTGTCCGCGCTGGAGGCGGCCATATCTCGTCACGGTGGCCGCTTGTTGAACGTGTACTGGTTGCCGTTCGGCACGCGCGATTACGGTGCCGTGCTTCAACGGATTGCGGCACAGCAGCCGCAACTCGTATGGCACAGCATCGGTGATGATCCGGTCACGTTTGTCAAACAGTATCGGTCGTTTGCGATGCGGCCGCAGTTGGTCACGGATATCGTGCACGAATCGCTATCGATTGCAACTGCGGGCGCATCAACGGGCACCATCGGTGTGTCGTCGTACTTCATGAGCATTGATAGCGCTGAAAATCATCGCTTTCTTGCGCGCTATACCGCGCGCGTGGCCGACACCCGTGCGCCGCGGTTGGGTCCGTATGCGGTGATGCTGCCCCATGGGGAGTGCACGTACGCAGGCATTCGGCTCTTTGCGCAGGCCGCACAGGACGCTGGCAGCGTCGAGGTCATGCGTGTCAAGACGGCGTTGTCGGGTATTTCGCTGAATTTGCCGCGCGGTAAGACGGGTGTGAGCCGGGCAGGCGATCACGTCACGTGCATGACGCGCATCGCTCAGGCGCAGGCGGATAACAGCTTTGCGCTTTTGGATTCGGTCGGGCCGATTTTGCCAGCCTGTCAGGGATAAAGCGGTCACAACATCCCGTCATTACTTTATCTCTATCAATAAGGAGTGCGATGTGATTGATATATCCATGATGAGTGCCGAGACGTTGCTTGTCGAGTATCGACGCCACGCACTGTCGCCACGTGAGTGTATGGAGGCAGTGCTGGAGCGCGTCCGGCAGTTTGATCCGCTCGTGAATTGCATGTGCGGCTTCCATGCAGATGTGGCGCTGCAGGCGGCGCGCGAATCGGAGCAGCGCTGGATGCGTGGCGAGCCGCTTGGTTTGCTCGATGGCGTGCCGGTATCGGTCAAGGATCTCATCGATGTACAAGGTTTTCCGACACGGTATGGCTCATTGACGAGCCCCGACACACTGCAACGTAGCGATGCGCCTGCGGTTTCGCGCCTGCGCCGCGCCGGTGCATTGTTGTTCGGAAAAACGACGACATCGGAATACGGCAACAAGATTGTGACGGACTCCCCGCTCACCGGCATTACCCGCAATCCTTGGGATCGGCGCGTGACGCCGGGTGGCAGCAGCGGCGGCTCGTCGGTTGCGGTCGCGCTAGGCATGGGTCCTTTGTCGCTGGCCACCGACGGCGGCGGGTCGATTCGTGTGCCGGCGTGCTGGAGTGGCGTCGTAGGCTTTAAGCCCACGTTCGATCTCGTGCCGACCGGTGTAGCCGGCTCCTGGACGCGACTGTCCACGCTCGGACCAATCGCGCGCAATGTGCGTGACGCCGCGTTGATGCTCAGCGTTGCATCGGAAGCGCACGATCCATTTCGGTCAGAGTCAGATCGCCCGGTGGACTATCGCGTTGGACTGGAGGATGGCGTCGCCGGGCTGCGTGTGGCGTATTGCCCTGGCATTGCGGGTGTGACGGTCGACCCCATGGTCGCTGCAAGTGTCGCTCAGGCCGCGGACGTATTCGCGGCCTTGGGTGCGCACGTCGAGCAAGTCGATGTGAAGCCGCTGGCCAATTATCTGGACAGTCGTATGCACGCGATTCAGTGGTCGGTGTTCTTTGCTCAACGTGCATGCGCGATGAGCGAGACGCAACGTGCGCAGCTCGACTCGGACGTACAGGTCCTTGTGCAGTCCGGTCTGCAAGTCACCGCGCCAGAACTTGCCGGTGCACTGCGTGCACGTCATCTGCTGGGTGTCGAGATGGCCGCGTTCTTCGAGCGCTACGACTTGCTCGTGACACCGGTGTTTCACTGCGGTCCATTGCCGGTGCCCGGGTTGCCGAAGACATTGCTCACGGCACCTCAGCAGACATCGTGGTGCAACCAGACCGGGCTGCCTGCCGCCAGCATACCGTGCGGCCTGCCCGGTGGTTTGCCCACGGGAGTGCAGATCGTTGGGCGCCTGCACGCGGATGCACTCGTGCTGCGCGCCGCACGCGCCTACGAGTCGGCACGCGGCGCGTTTCCCACGGCGCCTCTGTTGCAGGGCGAGCACGCAGTGGCCACGGAGGTAACTCCGTGAGCGTTCAAATTGCAAAGATCGTGGTGCATCTGGTTGATCGGCGTGCCGAGTTGGGCACCGCAATCTATCCAGCGCACCGCCAGGCCATTGCGGCCGCGGTTCTGTCGCGGCAGAACTGGCGAACAGACGATCCGCTCGAGTTTCTATACGAGCTCGGTGCGGAGCTGGGGACGTCGCTGACCGAACACGCCCGATGCGCACTGGGCGTGCAACGCTCGGCCATTCAAGTGTACGGCAAGGCCGCCTTGGTGGGCACGGCGGTGCCGCTCGAGTGTGCGGCCGCGCTGTTACATCCACGAATGGGTAAGGCGATACGCGCCTGTCTACCGGGGACTACCTCGCTCATTCCGTCAGTCACGAAGCGCGGCGCCGCAGGTGCGTGCCTGGACATTCCGCTGCATGGCGCGGTTGACATGTGGAACTTCGACCACTTCGATACCGCGTCGCTGATTGTGCCGGATTCTCCTGCGCCGGATGAACTCGTGGTGGCCGTCGCATTGGCCGAGCACGGTCGGCCGCTTGCGCGCGTCGTGCCCGCGTAGACGCGTCGCCCCGGTTGCGCGCGATCGATACGAACACAACGAGGAGGAGAACCTATGCAGAAGATGGTTTGGGGCATGGCGCGCGCTTGCGCTGTTTCGGTTGGGATGTGGGGCGCCACGGGAATCGTCCACGCACAGTCTTCGGTATCGCTTTACGGTTTGATCGACGCCGTTGTTGGCGAGACGCATGCACCAGGCGCTGCCGGCAGTGCCTGGCAGGTTGGCTCAGGCGGGATGACGACGTCATTTTGGGGCGTGTCGGGATCAGAGGATCTTGGCCAGGGCATGAAAGCGGTATTCACGCTGGAGAGCTTTTTCAGAGTCAACGCTGGTCAGCTCGGTTCATTCAATGGTCAGTCATTCTTCGGCCGCAATGCCTTTGTCGGACTGAGCGGAGGCTTTGGGGAAGTGACGCTCGGGCGCAATACGGCACCCCTGTTCGTCTCCACGTTGCTCTTCAATCCGTTCGGTAACTCGTTCGCGTTCTCGCCGATGATCTCCCACGGATACCTAGGCTCGGCCATGGGGGCGGCTTCCGTGCAAAGCGATACGGCAATCGACAGTTCGGTTTTGTATCAGACACCGGAGGTCGGAGGGCTCTCTGGAAGCCTGCTCTATAGCAATGCGGGTGTGGCCGGCCACACTGGGCAGGCGAACTATAGTGCTAACGTGCTGTACTTCGCCGGCCCGTTTTCGGCAACGGCTGCGGTGCAAAGTCTGCACACAGCTTCGCTTTTTCTGAATGGTGCGACGGCACAAACGGCATGGCTTGTCGGCGGTGCCTATCGGATCCACGCAACGAAGCTCATGTTCCAGTACGAGCGGGTGAGCAACAACAGCAACGTGACCGACGACACCGTGCAGGTGGGAGCAAGCGCGCGATTCGGTATGGGCAGTATGCTGCTGTCGTGGGCGGGCACCCGTCGGCGTCCTGTCACCGGTTCCGGCACCCGGTGGTCGACGTTCGCGCTGGGCTACGACTACCCACTGTCGAAGCGCACAGACATCTACGCGGCGTGGCGCTATGACACGATTACGCATGCCTCATCGGGAAATGGCGTCGGAGCCGGGGTGCGGATGCGGTTTTGATTTGCTATGCAAGCACGTCAAGTCGAAACGGATGTCGGTGCCTGTGGGTGGTTTGGTGGTCTGCATTATGCGACGTCCGGTTGCTATCCAACAGCAGACTCATACCCAGTTTCGCAAATCGGCAGCTCTGGATCGCAGAGAACGCTTCGTGCAGCTCCAGAGCGGCCGCTCGGGTTTTCAGACACCGCCGAACGGCGCGCAACGGGATATCATTTGATACCAAATGGGTGCGCCCATGTCGCTTGTTACCCCGGAAGCCGTGGCTGCAGTCACGGAACTTCGGCCGGTTCCGCATACGCTCGCAGAGCTTGGGGCCCTGGTCTGCGGCGGCCTACCGAAGTCGGCGCTACGCGCTGGCGTCGAGCATGCCACGCAACGTGCCGACGCCCAGCGCGCGCTGCTCGGTCGCATCATCCCCGAAGCAATCTACAAGCGCCGCCGGGACCGGTTGACGCGTGATGAATCCGAAAAGACCGAGCGTCTTGTGCGGATCGTTGCAACGACCACCTCAGTCTGGAGTGACGAGAGCGACGCATGTGGGCTCTTGTCGACCCCTCACCCGGAGCTCGAAGAGCTTGCCCTGCTCGATGTCGCGCTTAGCGAATTTGGCGCGCGGCGCGTCGAGGAACTGCTGTGAAAACTGATCTACGGGCGGCCGGCGTGAAGTTGTTCCGCATTACTGATGCGCGACCCACGATCTGGAGCGGCACCGGCGCGATATTGGTCGATGGCCGCTGCTCGATTCCGATGGTATCAACGCGAGATTGGCTGAACTATTTCGCCATAGGTTTAGTGCCGCGCAATGGTGCTAAGGTGCTTAGAGGAACGAAATCGAGAGACAGCGTCTAGCTAAATGAAGGGGAACATATTAAGGACTATGTTACCCTTCATTTCGTGACATAGGAGGGGCGCCCACGCGTGCGGCACTCCTCTAGGGAATGGAGCGCTCCCACCGCGGCGATCGAAAATCGGTGCCGTCACCGTTTCGGCGCTGCTGTATTTCTGGCGCTGGCGATGACCTGCCGGTGGGCGGGTTCATTGGACATTGCGTCACACACGGGCCTGGAGGTTCTTCGATCCGGGCGGGGCGGCTGGAGAGGCGCCTACGCCTGAGACGCGGCTGAAACTCAATTGCGGGCGCTCACCCTCAGCGGCGTGGAAGGGGAGGGCCCCGGCGGGCAGATGGCTGAATTCTCTCCGCAGTGCGGAGAGAATTGGGCGCGCCCGAGCTTCAACGGACTGTAGAACGCGTTCGATCGACCGCGGACCGCTGGCATTTCGCGGGTGGTGTTCGACCTTGTGTGGCTCGACGGCGCCGAACTCCGACCCTGGCCGTGGCGCGAACGGCGCGCGGTGCTCAGCGAGGTCGTCGCCGACATACGTGGGTCTGTAGTGTAATTCTCTGAGGCAATCAATGCGGCGCCCGACGCGACGCTGGCATCCGCGTGCGAACTCGGCCTCGAAGGGATTATCGGCAAGCAGGTCGGCGCGCCGTATCAATCTGGCCGATCGGCCCGCTGGATCAAGCTCAAATGCAACAAGCGACAGGAGTTCGTGATTGGTCGATTCTCGCGCCGTAAGGGCGGCTCGGGCGGCGGTGTATCGGTATTGCTCGGGGTGTACGAGGAGGGCGGCAAGTTGCGCAATGGGGGGTGACCTTCCCCCTCTGAAGTATCCCACTGTAAAGTTAGTGGCAAGGCCGCAGGAGAAACCTTGTCATGAAGAAGTCGCGGTTCAGCGAAGAGCAGATTATCGGGGTGCTGAAGGAAGCCGATGCCGG